>BNUV01000031.1 GCA_025997615.1 Spirochaetia bacterium | reverse complement strand
TACCCAATATAGGCATCGGCCGGGGGGCCATCATCAAGGGGGCGATCATCGACAAGAACGCCTGTATTGGCGAAGGCTGCCGCATCGGGGTGGATGACATTCAACGGGCGGACGGCAACTACGGCCACTACTATATCGTGGACGGGATCATCGTAATCCCCAAAAACACCGTTCTTTATCCCGGCACGATTATCTGAGGTTCTTTGTCCCTTTAATAATGATTTTGTCTTTCCGTTCCGATGCGGTAAAAACCGTGCATGGAGGCCAGTCTTTTTCCAGGAGCAGCAGCGAGAGGGGATCTTCCAGTTCCTGCTGTATGGCCCGGCGCATGGGACGGCCGCCGTATTTGGGGTCCCAGCCTTTTTTGGCGAGGAGCTTCCGGGCTTTTGGCAGAACCCGCAGGGCAAAACCCTGATCCGCCAGCCGTGTTGAAAGCTCCGCCAACTGCATATCCAGAATTTGCATGATCTGTGTTTCGTTCAGGGGATGGAAAACCGCAATCTCGTCGATACGGTTGATAAATTCAGGGTTAAAAAGACGGCGCAATTCGGCCAGGGCCTCTTGTTCGATCTCCGCCGGGGCCATGATCCCGCTGCCGGTTCCAAAACCAAGGCGGGAGTCCCGGCTGATTTCCCGCACACCGGCATTACTGGTCATGATGATCACCGTGTTGCGGAAACTTACCGTGTGGCCCAGGTTGTCCTTCAGCTCCCCCTCCTCCAGCACTTGAAGAAGCAGATTAAAGACATCGCGATGGGCCTTTTCGATTTCGTCAAAAAGAACCACCCGGTAGGGGTTTCGCCGGATTCTCTCGGTAAGGCTTCCCCCTTCTTCGTAACCCACAAAACCCGGCGGCGCGCCGACCAACCGGGAAATGTTATGTTTTTCCATATAATCCGACATATCGATACGCACAAGGGAATCGGCGGTGCTGAAAAGGTATTCCGCCAGACCTTTGGCCAAAAGGGTCTTACCCACGCCGGTGGGCCCCAGAAAAATGAAGGAACCCAGGGGCCGTTTGGGGGACGAAACCCCCACCCGTGAACGGCGGATGGCGGCGGCAATGCGGCGTATGGGCTCGTCCTGACCGATAACGGTTTTGTGGAGATCTTCCTCAATGTGGAGGAGTTTCCGGGACTCCTGTTCCTCCAGACCGGAGAGGGGGATGCCGGTAATTTCCGCCACCACCTTGCGGACATCATCTTCTTCCACCGCCGCCCGTTTGTTTCCGGCGGCCTGTTCCCAGGCGGACCGTACCGATTCCAGCCGGTTCCGCAGCTTCCGCACACGGTCCCGCACTTCGGCGGCTTTTTCGTAAGCTTTGGCGGAAACCATGGCCCCTTTTTCGGTGTTGAGGCTGAAAATCTCCGCCTCTATTTCGGAAAGTTCCGGGGGAGCCACCGCGCTTTCCAGCCTTTTCATGGCCCCCGCCTCGTCCAGCACGTCGATGGCCTTGTCGGGCATAAAACGGCCCGAAATGTAACGGCCCGCCAGTTTCGCCGCAGCCCGGACGGCGCCGGGGGTATAAATTACCCGGTGATGATCCTCAAAATGATTTTGTATGCCCTGAAGAATTTCTGTGGTTTCATCCAGCGAAGGTTCATTCACGAAGATGGGCTGGAAACGGCGCTCCAGGGCGGCGTCTTTTTCAAAATGTTTCCGGTATTCCGCCAGTGTGGTGGCGCCTATGCACTGAATATCCCCCCGGGAAAGACCGGGTTTGAGCATATTCGACGCGTCAAGGGTTCCTTCGGCGCTACCGGCCCCGATAACGGTGTGAATTTCGTCTATAAAGAGGATCACGTTCCGGGTCTGCATGATCTCCTTAATGACCCTTTTGAGCCGTTCCTCAAATTCCCCCCGGTACTTGGTCCCCGCCACCAGCGCCCCCAGGTCCAGCGAAAGGATGCGGCGGTTCGAAAGCGCCTCGGGGGCCAGGCCTCCGGCAATAAGCTGGGCCAAGCCTTCCACAATGGCGGTCTTCCCCACCCCCGGCTCCCCCACCATGATGGGATTGTTCCTTGTACGGCGGACAAGGATCCGCAGACTGCGGCCGATTTCCCTTTGGCGGCCCACCACGGTTTCCAGTTTACCGCTGCGGGCCAGTTCTGTAAGATCCCGGGAATATTCATCCAAAACAGGGGTCAGGGCGGGATACACCGCCGGTCTTACCCGGCCCGGATAGGAAGATTTGCGCTCCCCCTCCCGGGAAATTTCCTGACGGACAAAATAAGGCTGAAAAGCGCTGCTCCCGGCATGATCCCCCTCGGCTCGGGAATGGGCGCTCCGGTTGAAGTTGGTCTGCACCACCACTTGAAGCATCTCCGTGTCCACCGCCCGCTGGCTCAGGTAGGTCTGCACCGGGGAATTTTGCTCCCGCATGGCCGCAAAGAGGATGTGTTCAGTGCCTATGTAATCGTTACCCAGGATCCGGGCTTCTTCCGATGCCTGGGAGAGAAGCTTTTTTGTCCGGACCGCCGGAGGCAGACCTCCCGCAGGCAAACCTCCATGAGGTCCGGTATCTTTGGATAATACCGGGGAAGCGCCTGAAAACCCGTTTATGCGGGGAAGATTTTCCAGATTGTGCCGGAATTCCAGCAGATCGATGCGGAGGAACATCAGCGCCTTACAGGCGGTTCCTGCACCGTCCCGCAGAAGGGCTATCATCACGTGTTCGGGCTGCAATTCTTCTACGTTGAAACGGCGGGCCTCTTCCTGGGCATCGTTAGTCAGGATACGCTGTACCCGCCGGGTTAAACCTTTGAACAAGAGGCCCCTCCTTCATAAAGTTTAACCCGGAGGGGCCGGGACGGACAAGGGGACCGAAGAACCTCTCTAAAACTTCAGTTCCAGCATATCCCCCACGCTGATACCTGCCCGGGTGAACCAGTCACGGTTTACCTCCAGGGCGTAACGGGCCGAGCGGGTGGAGTGGACAGAGCGGAGGTTTCCCGGCTCCAGGGGGCGGATCTCCAGGATACGGCCGTCGGCGGAAATAAAGGCGATGGACAGGGGCACCAGGGTGTCTTTCATCCAGAAAGAGAGGATCTGATCTTTTTCAAAAACAAAAAGCATTGCCTCGCCGTCGGGTACTTCTTTGCGGTACATAAGGCCCCGTTCCCGTTCCGCTGCGGTCCGGGCAATTTCTGTTTTTACCGCCACCGGGGGAGCGCCGGAGCGGCTGATTTTGAGTTCCCGGGTTTCAAGGCGGACGATTCCGTCTTTGCTCAAAGCCGAACAGTTGAAAACAGAGGCGGCAAAAATCAACGTTAAAAAAATAAAACGAAGGCGGCAAAATTTAAAACTCATTAAGAAAGTCCTCCCGGGCACGGATTGAATCGGCCTTTTTGGCCCTTGATTCATCCAGGATATCGTTAAAGATAGTTTTATCGATGTATTTGACCGTTAATGGCCGTTCTATGGAAATCCGGGTATCATCGGTTTCCCAGACCGCCTCTTTGGGGTCCAGGGTCAGGGGCTGTCCGTACTTTTTTACAAAAGCCATGAACACCGAATAATGATCTACCAGGGCGGTGTTCAAGCTGTAGGCCATGATAAAAAGTTCCCCGCCCCGGAGCTGGAAAAAAGCCCGTTTCAAAAAGGACGCCCCGGCAATCTCTACCAGGCTTTCTTCACGGGCGGGCAGGTAAGACACATCGCGGTCGCCCCGGAACAAAAAAAGATCATCCCCGGTCAATGTGTTTTTTAATTCGTCGAGCTGCATCCCCAGGGTGATGTTCCGGAAAGCCCGGGGCAAGTCGGCGTATTCGTCGGAAAAATCCTGGGCATGGAGAAAAGGTATGGATAAGGCCGGGAGAAAAACTATCATCAAAAATAAAAGGGCCTTTTTTTTAACGGAAGGACAGATCATAGTTCCATTATCGGCATCTATTTTTTTTACTAAAAAGATCGTTTGCCCAGGACGCTGTTCCGGGTGTACTCCATCCGGTTCTGGTCCCTTTTTTGCAGTGTTTTGTAATAATTTACCTGCCGGTCGATTTCCGCCGCATTCATCACAAAAATTTGATCCTTTACCAGGCTTATGGCCTTGCTTTCCCGAATTTTGTTGAAAATTTCACGGCCCGCCGCTTGAGTCAGACCCGCCATACCGATCAATTCCGCCGGGCCAAAATTAAAAACATAGTTCGATGAATTTTTTGTATCTACCCGATTCCGCTCCAGATGAATTTTAAGCACACCATACATCCGCCCCAGAGGATCTTTTACCAGCGCATTGGCCAACTGCTTGTAGGCAAACCAGATCCGTTCGGCCTGGAGGGTGGTAAGCCGGGCCACCAATTGGGGCTGTTTCTGTACCATTTCCGTAAAGTTGACCCGGTTCACCACGGTGACCATACAGTCCTCGTGGGCCACGGCGCTGGCCGCCCGAGGTTTTTGCTCCAGCATGGCCATCTCCCCGAAAATATCCCCACCCCGCAAAACCGCAATCAAAACTTCCTGATCATCCACGACTTTTGATATTTTTACCGATCCTTTCTGAATGATGTAAAGCTCCTCCCCCGGCTCACCCTCGGCAAAAAACATGGAACCCTTGGAGTAAAGCCGGTTATTTTCCCGGGGATCATACTCCGGCGGAACCAATCCTATTTTTGCTTTGATTCTTCCCAACCGTTCCCGGGCCAGCGATGCGTTTTCATCCTGGGGGCAATATTTAAGGTACTGGCGTAAAACATAATACGCCTGGGCATACTGCTTCTGCCGGATATAGAACTCGCTCAGATCAAAAAGATGGGAAAGACCCGGTTCAACGATTTTTTTCAGGGTAAAACGGGAGAGCGCCTCGTCCAGCCGCCGCAGCCGTTTGGAAAAATCCATGATGATTTTCTTCGCCACCGTGGGATGCTGATGGATAAATTCACCGTACTGATCCCGGCGCACCGAAATAAGGGATACATCCGTAAGGGCCTGGGCCGATTCAATATGGCTGTGGGAGGACAGGGCGGAAACAGCGGCGAAAAAATCACCGGGGCCCCGGATACGACCCCCTTCGTCGGTCACAAATTCCGTTTCTTTTGAAACCCCGACCTCGCCCTGCCGGACAATAAAGAACCGGTCGGCGTTTTGCTTACCCTCAACAACAATCAGGGCGCCTTTTTGAAAAGAAACAAGGGTAAGCTCCAAAAGATCTGCCATATTTTTAGTATAGAAACCAGGACCGGCCATTGTCAACGGCACATATACGGCCCGCAGTTTATGGCCATTCTCCGGCGAAGATAATCTCCGGTTCCAGGTCAAATCCCAGGGTATTTTTTACTTTTTCCCGGACCAGATCGATTAAACGGCGTATGTCTTCCGCCTTCGCCCCCCCATTATTGATGATAATGTTGCCGTGGTAGGGCGCCACCGCCGCTCCTCCCACCTGAAGGCCCCGGAGCCCCAGCTCATCGATGATTTTTCCCGTGGATCGCCCGAAGGAACGGTTGTTTTTGAAGGCCGACCCTGCCGAAGGATGGCGATAATGGCCTTTATCCTCTCGGTCCAGCCGGTGTTCCGCCATTTCCCGCAAAATTTCTTCCTGCAGACGGGGCCGGAGCCTGAATTTGGCCGAAAGAATCAGGGTAAAGGCCCCCTGAAAGGGGCTTTTTTTATAGGAAAAATCCCCCGGATGACGGCCCAAAACGCGGTGTTCCAGGGATTCATCGAGAAATTCGGTTTCTACCAGTACATCGGCGACTTCTTTTTCGTAACAGCGGGCGTTCATCCATACCGCCCCGCCTACGCTTCCGGGCATACCGGCGAGGAATTCCAGCCCTCCCAGGCTTTTTTCAGCGGCGGCGGCGGTAATTTCGTCCACGGAACTGCCGGAACAAACTCTGACGATACATTCTCCGCCATTTTCACGGGAATTTTCCGGAGAAAAGCCTGCCCAGCGGCCCGTGTCGAGGACTATGCCCCGGATACCCCGGTCGCCGACCAGCAGATTGGCCCCGCCGCCCAGAATAAACACCGGAATGTCTTCCCGCCGGGCTTCAGCCAGAAGGCGGGGCGCATAAGCGGGGAATTCACCGCCGGGCCGCACCCAGCAATCCGCCGGGCCGCCTACCCGGAAACTGGTATGACGGGCCATGGGTTCATCAAAACGGATTTCCCCGGAAAAGGGGTTTGCCATATTGATTTTTTCCATAAATTTCCGTAGGTTGATCATGGTTACCGTTATCTTACCAGAACACGGAGGTTTCATGAAGCTGAAAATTTTCAATACCTTAGGCCGGGAATTACAGGCTTTTGAACCCCGGGAGCCGGGAAAAGTTGGATTTTACGGATGCGGCCCCACGGTTTATAACTATGCCCATATCGGAAACCTCCGGGCCTATGTTCATCACGATATTCTGGTGCGGACCCTCCGCCTTTTGGGCCTGGATGTTGCCCATGTGATGAACATCACCGATGTGGGCCATCTTTCCGGCGATAATGACGAGGGCGACGATAAAATGGTCCGTACCGCCGAGGAGCGGGGAAAAAGCGTTTTGGAAATTGCCGAGTTTTACACCAAAGCGTTTTTTAACGACACCGAACGGATGAACATCCTAAAACCCACGGTGATATGCCGGGCCACGGACCATGTGGCGGACATGATCGACCTTATCAAAAAGATAGAGGCCGGGGGCTATACCTACATGGCCGGGGGAAATCTTTACTTCGACATCGCCAAATTCCCCCCCTATGGCGATTTGGCCCGCCTCAAGCTGGATGATCAAAAGGCCGGAGCCCGGACCGGTGTTGACGCAAATAAACGGAACCCCCAGGATTTTGTCCTCTGGTTCACCAAAAGTAAATTTGAAAATCAGGCCCTGGTCTGGGACAGTCCCTGGGGCCGGGGCTATCCGGGCTGGCATATCGAATGTTCCGCCATGAGCATCAAGTACCTGGGGGATCAGTTTGACATCCACGCCGGGGGCATAGACCATATCCCCATCCATCATACCAACGAAATTGCCCAGAGCGAGGCTGCCACGGGGAAGCATCCCTGGGTAAAATACTGGCTCCACAATGAATTTCTCGTGCTGGACCGGGGGAAAATGTCCAAATCCTCCGGGACTTTCCTTACCCTGCAAAGCCTGGTGGATAAAGGTTTTGATCCCCTGGATTACCGCTATTTTCTTTTGGGGGGCCATTACCGCAGCCAGCTTCAGTTTTCGTTTGAGGCGCTGGAAGGAGCCCGGAACGCCCGGCGGGCCATCCGGGACCGCCTGAAGGTTTTGGCGGACAAGGCGGGAACCATTCCGGCAACGGCGCCACTCCCCGCCGTCGGTGATTCTGCCGTGGGCAAAATTGCCGAAGCATTGGCGGCCTTCAAATCGGCCCTGGAGGATGATCTTTCCACGCCCCGGGCACTGGCGGAACTTTGGGGCCTTTTACGGGACAATGCCCTGCCCCCGGCGGAAGTTCTGGCGGCGGTTTTTGACATGGACCGGGTACTGGGACTTTCTCTGGAGGCCAGCCTCAGGGAGGCCAAGCCTGAGGAAAGCGGCGATCTTGTTCGGGAGATTGAGGGGCTTATCGCGGAACGGGCGGCGGCAAAAAAGGCCAAGGACTTTGCCAAGGCCGATGCCATCCGAAACGGGCTAAAGGAACGGGGCATCATCCTGGAAGACGGGCCGGGAAGCACCCTCTGGCGCCGTTCCTGATGTAACTAATCAAGGGAAAATGTGTTTACATGATGACGGGGGAAAAGGAATTTCAGGATCTTTACGAAAATGTATTCCCTGTCCTGTTCAGGGTGGCCTTCCGCATTGCCCGCAGCGAGGAAGCGGCGGAGGACCTGTGTCAGGAAGCTTTTTTCCGTCTCCATGAAAAAAAAATGGTTTTTCCGAATCCTGAGGAGGCTAAATACTGGCTTATCCGGGTGGTGAAAAACGCATCCCTGAACTATGCCAAACGCAAGGACAGGGAACGCAAGGCCTATCAACGGGCCTTCAAGGAGGATTACCGGGTTGAAGAAACCGGCGAACATTTGCTGCTCAAAAAGGAGCTTAAGGCGGAAATTCAGGAAGCCCTGGAAAAACTGCCTGAAAATTTACGGATGGTTTTGATATTGAAAGAATACGGAGAATTGAATTATAAAGAAATAGGCCGGATTTTGGGCATCAGCGAGGGAAACGTAAAAATCCGGGTATTTCGGGCTCGGGAGCGGCTGGCGGCTCTGTTATCGAAGAAGGATGGTTTGAATGTGTCCTGATCGTCAAATTCTTTCCCTGTACCATGATGATGAGCTTCCTTCTCCCTGGAAGGAAAAACTGGAAAGCCATTTGGCCTCCTGCCCGGCCTGTGTCGCCCGGCTGGATCAGTACCGGGATCTTTCCCGGGTTCTTCTTGAAAACGACACCGCCGAAACGGGAGAATTTCTGGAGAAGGCAAAGGTCCGGGTACGGGAAAAACTCGCCTCCCCGGCGGGTGCGGGTATAAGATCGTTTAAGTTAGAAAGAAGAAAAGTCTGGAGCCGCCGGATTTCCCTGCCCCTCCCTGCGGCGGCGGCCTTTGCGGCGGTTTTGGCCCTTGCCCTTTTTGCCGCTTTCCGGTCTCCGGCGCCCACGCCTGTCCCATCACCTGCCTTCATGGCGGGAGGTATGGGTCTGCAGGATCAGGGGATAGCGGCGGCGGCGGACATGAGCGGCATTTTACAGTACCTGGGGGATAACGATTCGGGGGACATCATGGTCATCCGGCTCCCCGAAAGTAAACATTTCAAAAGCTCCGGCGAACCGGCTATCATCAAGGCGGCGGATTATTCCTCCCGGGGGTCTTTGCCATGATCCTTCCGCAAGTTCACAAACCGCGGGCTGCGGGAATCGGCATCCTGGGGACTTTGCTCCTTTTGGCAGCCCAGGGGACGCTTCCGGCGCAGGAACGGTCTCTGGAAGAAATTTTTCCCGGGCTCCGGGACCGGGCGGTGGTGCTGAAAATCGTGGCCCGGGTGGTGGAGCAGAATCAGGAAGAGATCTGGCATTCGGATAATTCCAAAGTTACCATTCCCGGCCGGCCGGTGGGTATCAGGCTCGTGGGCGCCAATGTAGTGGTGGCGGTTCAGTTTACCCCCTACCTCGGAACAGAAGGGGCCAACATTCTCGTGGCCCAGGGGCAGATCTGGGTGGAGATTCCCAACGAGGGAATTCATTATCAAACCACCATGCAGACCATCCCGCTGGAATTTGGTGAGCTGATCTATTTCTTTCCGCTGGGCTCGGCGGCATCCCGCAGGGAAAACGTTGATTCTCCCTACATCGAAATTCAATTGATACTGCTCCCCTATGCGGCGGTGACAGAGAATGACGGTGAAGAAACTACCAATCAGGAAAATGAAAGCCCCCCATGAGGAACCGTTTTTTCTTTTTGCTTCCGGCGGTTTTAACGATTCTCTTATCCGGCTGTGCCGAAAAAACACCGCTGATCACGGCGATAGATCCCCGTATAGGAAAATCCGGGGAAACACTTTCAATTTATGGTGAAAATTTTGGTGATGAACGGGACGTGTCTTATATCACCATTGCCGGAACTCCGCCCACGTCTTCTTCGTACCTTTTCTGGAGAGACGATTATATCACCGTGCGGATACCGGAGCTTGGCGGATCGGGTCTGATCTATGTGCACCGGGGAAAAGTAAAAAGTAACGCCGTTCTTTTTTCCAACGAGGACGCCATCCCCCGCCCGGTTCAGGGGGAAGATTCGGCCCAGCGGCTGCGGATCGTTTCGGTGGAGCCCGCCTCAGGAGCCGTCGGGACGCTGGTCACCATTAAAGGCGAGGGCTTCGGTTCCAGCCGTGAAGGCGCGGGGGTGTTTTTTTCCTGGAATGCAGAAAGCTCCTCCGCCGTCCCGGTGGAAACCCAGGCGCCCAACCTGGTGGAAGTTTTTGAAGCGGAAGCCGGGTATGAATTATGGAGCGATCGGGAAATTCGTGTCCGTGTCCCCGACGGGGCCATCAGCGGGAATCTGGAAATTCGAAGTCCCCGGGGCAATTCCCGGCCTGAGTTTTTTGAAATTACCGGAAAACCCGGCGCAAAAACGCTTAAAGACAAACGGACCTACACCATTTCTTATTCAACGGATATCCGCGTTATGGATTCCACCACTCCCAACGCCCTGTACCTCTGGATTCCCCGGCCCGCTCTTTCCGCATCCCAGCGGAATGTCAAACTTTTGTCCCGCAGCCGGGAACCTTTTGTGGAACTTCTCCGGGGCACGAGTCTTTTTCAGTTGAACAATCTGGCGCCCCTGGCCGAAGAAAACATCAGCCTTTCGTATATCGTTGAAGTATACGCCGTGGAAACGGATATACGGCCCCAGGCTATCAAACCGGATACACCCTCCCCTTTGCGGAATACCTATACCCGGCCTTCGGCGTTAATCCCCTCGGATACTACTGAAATAAAAAACCAGGTGAACGCTATTATTGGCCGGGAACGGAATGCGTATCTCAAGGCCCGGAGCATTTACCAGTGGATCGTCGGCCAGGTGGAAATTGATACGACATTCAAAACCGGCGGCGTATTGGAGGCGCTGGAAGAAAAAAAGGCCGACTCCTACCAAAGCGCCCTGCTCTTCTGCGCTCTGGCCCGTGCGGCGGGGATACCGGCCCTGCCCGTGGCGGGTGTTCTGGTGGACAGGCTGCGGCATACCCACCGGCATTACTGGGCGGAATTCTGGATCGAAGGTTTCGGTTGGGTGCCCGTGGACCCCGCTTTAGGGGCCGGAGCCGTGCCGGAGGATTTTGGCGGCCGGGAAGACAGTGCGGTTTATTATTTCGGCTCGACGGACAATCAGCGGATCGCCTTTAGCCGGGGCCAGGGGGAACTTTCCCGGATGGACATGAAAGGCCGGGCCGTTTCGAGAAACCGGGACTACGCCCTGCAAAATCTTTGGGAAGAAGCCGCGGGGGGCCTTGAATCCTATTCATCCCTCTGGAGTGATGTTACCATCACCGGTATGTATGTACAATAAATGATCATAAAATTTGGAGGATAAGATGGTTACGGTTATTTCTCTGGGCGGCTCCATCGTGGCCCCTGACAAGGTGGATGAAAATTTTTTAAAGGATTTTACCGCCCTCATCGCCGAAATTCTCATCGATGATAAAGAACGCCGTTTTATTTTTGTGGTAGGCGGCGGCGGTCCGGCCCGCACCTGGCAGCAGGCCTACCGCAGCGTAGCAGCCGGCGGCTCCGATGCGGAGGCGGACTGGATAGGCGTCATGGCCACCCGCCTCAACGCCCAACTGGTAAAAGCCGTGATGAGCGAATGGTGCCCCCAGGATGTGGTGATAGATCCCACCCAGGCGGCGCCCATGGAAGGCCGGGTCCTGGTGGCGGCGGGTTGGAAACCGGGCTTTTCCTCGGACAACGACGCGGTGCTTTTGGCGGAACGTTTCAAGGCCGACACGGTGATCAACCTTTCCAACATCGAACAGGTCTACACCGATGATCCCCGGAAAAACCCCGCCGCCAAACCCATAGCAAAAATTTCCTGGAAAGATTTCCGGGCCATGGTGGGTGACGAATGGGTGCCGGGCAAAAATGTGCCCTTTGACCCCGTAGCCAGCCGCCGGGCCTCGGAGTTGGGCCTCAAGGTGATCTGCGCCGCCGGAAGGAACCTGGATAACCTGAAAAAGCTCCTCTGTGGGGAGGCATTTCTGGGCACGGTGATCGGATAAGATTGAGAGTAAATACTCCCCGAATGGGCGGCAGTGGCAGTGTCTGCTTGCCTTTTTTTCCGTCTTTGGGTATGATTTTCCTATCCATACGTGATGAGGAGACCTGAATGGAACTTTCTGCCCTTCAAAAAAGCCGTTATGCCTATGAACCGAAATTACCCGCCAATCTTTCGGGGGATGTGTCCGAAATTGCCCTTAAAACAGGAGAAGCGACCACTTCTGTCGCCGACGAGGCGGATCTGCGGGCTCTTTTCAAAAAAACCTTCGGCCGTCCCGTGGTGAGCTTTATCAAGGGGCATAATGAAAAAATCAACCGGCCCCTGACGGTGGCGGTAATCCTTTCCGGGGGGCAGGCGCCGGGGGGGCATAACGTTATTGCCGGCCTTTACGACGGCCTTAAAAAAGGCAATGCAGCTTCAAGGCTTCTGGGCTTTTTAGGCGGCCCCAGCGGCCTTGTGGACGGGAAGTATGTGGAAATGACCGGCGACTTTATCGCCGATTACCGGAACACCGGAGGATTTGACATCATCGGTTCCGGCAGGACCAAGATCGAAACGCCGGAACAGTTTGCCGCCGCCCTGGAGACCGCAAAAAAGCTGAACCTCGACGCGGTGGTGATCATCGGCGGGGACGATTCCAACACCAATGCCGCCCTGCTGGCGGAATATTTCCTTGCGCAAAATTCCAAAGTCCAGGTAATCGGCTGCCCCAAGACTATCGACGGGGATCTTAAAAATGAACACATCGAGGCTTCCTTCGGGTTCGACACGGCCTGCAAAACCTACAGTGAGCTTATCGGCAATATTGAACGGGACGCCAACAGCGCGAAAAAATACTGGCACTTTATCAAACTTATGGGCCGGGCCGCCAGCCATATCGCCCTGGAATGTGCCCTCCAGACCCAGCCCAATGTCTGCCTTGTTTCGGAAGAGGTGGATGAAAAAAAACTTTCCCTGAGCCAGGTGGTGGATCAGATCTGTTCTTCCATCATCAAACGGGCGGAAAACAAGGAAAATTTCGGGGTAGTTTTGATCCCCGAGGGGCTGGTGGAATTCATACCGGAGGTGAAAGCCCTAATCGACGAATTGAACGATACCATCGCCCTCCACGAAAAAGAATTCGGCGGGCTTAGTTCCTTCATCGATCAGATATACTGGCTCAGCCGGAATATTTCCGGGCCTTCTTATGAGCTGATCCAGAGTCTGCCCCCGGATATCGCCAAGGAATTTCTCATGGACCGGGATCCCCACGGCAACGTTCAGGTTTCCCGGATCGAAACGGAAAAACTTCTTATCGGCATGGTGGAAAAACGGCTGGCAAAACTGGAAAAAGAAAATATTTATAGGGGCAAATTCAGCGCCCTGGCGCACTTTTTCGGTTACGAGGGCCGCTGCGCATTCCCCTCCAATTTTGATGCGGATTACTGCTACTCCCTGGGGTTCGGCGCCTTTGTACTTATCGCCTCGGGGCTTACGGGGTATATTTCCAATGTGAAAAATCTCGCCCTTCCCGCTTCACAATGGGTAGCCGGGGGCGTTCCCCTTACCATGATGATGAACATGGAACAGCGCCACGGCTCCAAAAAACCGGTGATTAAAAAAGCCCTGGTAGAACTGGAGGGGGCGCCCTTCAAAGCCTTTGACGCAGCACGGGAAAATTGGGCCGCCAAAACCTGTTACCTTTTCCCCGGGGCGATACAGTATTTCGGCCCGCCGGAGGTATGCGATCAGCCCACAAAAACCCTGTTGCTGGAACACTCAGGGCGATAAAGAGGGTTATTTGGCTCTGGGTATAGTTCTGGCAAATTTGGTGATCCCCCTGGAGCTTTCCTCCAGGATCACCAGCGCCCTCTGGTCCGCCGAATTTGCTCCGTTGACAGAAAAATCACATTCTGATATGCTTAATTGGTAATCGCGGCTGTCGTATAACGGCTATTACCCCAGCCTTCCAAGCTGGAGACGTGGGTTCGACTCCCATCAGCCGCTAAAAAGGGAGTTTCTCTCAACGCCGCCCGGGGGCCGTTTCTATGCCGGACTTTACCCACCCAATGATAACTTCCAGCCGTTTTTGGACGGCGGAGGGGACGTTTATTTTGGATGCCACAAAGTCGGAGACATCGGCGCCGGCGATACTGTAGATCAAAATGCCATCGGCAGTGGGTTCCAGATAGAGCTGGGCGATGAATTTATTTTCTTTGATCACCGGGAACAGCAAATAGGTAAGATTTTTGAAGTTGGTCATGCTGTAAAGCAGCCCCTGGGAATTGGAGCTTATATCCGCACGGTAATAGGTATTTCCGAAATTGGTATCTTTAAGACGGATGTAAATCGTTTCATCCGGCGGAAGGGCGGTGACAAAGGGCGGATCCGGAATGGCCTGGATTTTTTTCATGCTCTCGATCCGGGTGGCGTCTTCAAAAAGGGGGATATTTTCGTTTTTAGTGGCCGAATGATACAGACGGCCTTTGAGTCCCCGTATTTTGCCCAGAGCGTTGTAAATAGTAACCAGATCCGCAGACTTTTCGGAATAGGGGATAACCTGGAGAATTTCCAGCATAAACCCCGGGCGCCGTTCCAAAACCGGTGTTGAGAGATCAAGGCCCGGTGTTTCCGAAGGGATGAGCTGCATCATTGAAATTCTTTCCGTGCTTATCACCATGCCTTCGGGAGAGAAAACTTTCTCTTTTCGGGGCGCTTCCATGGCAGGAAAAATATCATCAAAGGATCTGATGGAAATTCGATCTTGCCCGTAAACGACGTTCACGGGCAGTGCAAGCAATACCACCGTCAATGACAGAAAAAACTTCATCATCAATAGGCTCCCTTTCCCTTGAACACCACCTCGACGGTTTTCAGGAGTATCCACAGATCCAGCCACAGGGACCAGCTTTGCAGATAGTAAGTATCGTAGGCGATACGTTCGGCATAGTCCGAGTCGGATCTGCCCGAAACCTGCCACAGGCCGCTCACGCCGGGCAGCACCGAAAAAATACGGTCGTAGTTTTCCCCGTACTTGGCGACTTCAGCATCCACGATGGGCCGGGGCCCCACGAGACTCATCTCCCCCCGTAACACATTGATGATCTGGGGAAATTCATCCAGACTGGTCCGCCTGAGAAAGCTGCCGACACCGGTGATCCGGGGATCGTTTTTTATTTTTTGATTGAGTTCCCATTCCCGGCGTATTTCGGGATCCGATTCCAAAAGGGCCTTGAGGCGGGCTTCCGCATCGATGGTCATGGACCGGAATTTATAGGCTTTGAAAGGCCGGCCGTTTTTCCCCAGCCGGGTATGGCCGAACAATGCCGGCCCCGGAGAATCGAGTTTGACAATGAGGGCTATCAACAGTAAAAAAGGCAGAACTACGATTCCCCCAAAAATGACGACGACTATATCAAGAGCCCGTTTTATCCAGAGGTTCCAGAACATCTGCAGTTTGTGGCTGGTGGCAAGCCCCAGGATGCCGTTAAAATCGCGGACCGACATCCAGATGTTGGTTACCTCAAAAAAGTCCGGAATCAGCACATTGTAGCGGAAGGCCGATACCGAATGGCTCAATATCCGGGTCAGCACCTTTTGCTCAACCCCCGGCATGGCGATAATGGCCATTTTTATGTTGAACCGGGAAACGATTTCCGGCCCTGTCTCCGTGTCGTGGAGGATGGGGATGCCCTGGTATTCATCCCCCGTGGCGGGATCGTCGTCCAGAATAAGAACCGGGATGTAACCGGTGTTTTTTTCCCGCAACAGGTGATTCACAAGGGTACGGCCGGTCTCTCCGCCGCCATAGATAACCGCCGGAATGCCCCCCAGCCGGGTTTTTCTAAGGATACGCTGCATACCGGCCCGGCAGATAAGCAGAATCACGATAGAGAAGCAGCAACTGATAATAAAGGCCACTGAGATGGCGTCGAATTCCTTGTCTTCGACAAAACGGGAGAAGATGATGCCCCCGTGGGTCATGATGGAGGCGATGGTAAAACGGCGAAGCCCCTCCGAAGGCGCCAGCGCTACGCCGGGGTAAGCCCCCATAACCTGAAAAACCAGGATAAAGGCCGGCAGATAGGGCCAGTAGGTGACAAAAGATTTAAAATTGATGGCGCTCATATCGTAGAGGTTCACCCAAAAGAAACCGCCGCCGAATGAAAGCATGACCGCGAAAAGATCGGCAATAACAAAAGCGGTGGAAGTCAGGAAAGAACTGGTCCGCCGGTACCTGCTCCGGTACCAAATATCAAAATCATTCAGGGTCATTATTTATAATAATGCCAAAAAAAACCGGGCTATGCAAGACAATTACCGGTCAATAAAGGTGGCCCAGAACGATTTCCAGCTCCGAATTGCCATCCAGGGGGGATTTTCCTGTTTTTGCCCACTCCCGCAGATCGGAACCCAGGCTGACCCTGAGGTAAATGCTCCGGGCAAAGGCGGGAAAGACGAAAAGCTCAAGGCCCCCGGTACAGAATATATTCTCCGGAGAGAAATCAATTTTTTCCGGAGTTCCATCGGGATCCCCCGCCAAACCCTGAATCATGGCAAGATCAATAAAGGGGGATGCGTGAATTTCAAAATCCAGGAGGTGAAGCTTGGGGTTGTCGAAGATTTCCGAGGGATAAAAACGCAGAATGCGGAAGGGGAAATCCATGTTGAGGCTTAGCATAGTTTCTGCCTGTAAATACCTGTCCAGAATGCCCCGGAGATCGCCCCCGACATTAGTGTTCGTATTATAAAACCATGTCTGCAGGGTCATCCGGCCCGAAAGGCCAAAAAAATCAGAGAGAAGGAGATAGCCCTTGGCGGTAAAGGAAAGATTCGGATTCCACTCCTGTTTGTAGATGTTATAACCAAAGGCGTTTCTTGCTTCCACCTCAAGACCCTTCCGGTAGTTGCCTATCCAGTCGACCCGGCCAAAACCCAAGGTATGGCTGAATTCCGCATGAGGACCTTTCCATGGATAGTCGCTATTTCCGCCCGGTTTGTAATTGACATGGCTTGAGACCCTGGGCGTGTAGGTCAGTTCTCCGAATTTTCCCACCGAAAGACCCGTGGGAATTCCCCAGAGGCCGTAGATTTCGGTTCCCATATAGGCTCCGCCGAAGCGTTCGCCCCCCCCATATTCTCCTTTTTCGTCGTCGGATTTCCTTTCGTTGACGATGACGTATTCATCGAAACCAACGGTAAAAGTGGTCCGTTTGTAGGGAAGCTCCAGGGAAAGGCCGGTGGTGTTTTTGTAGTATAGAGGCTCACCGTAGGTATAGGCAAAGGCATGATCAAAGTTAACACTCCAGATATGGCCCAGGGCGGAAAAAGGAATGTCCGCATCAATCTCAAATAAAACATCTCCCTTGTAAAAATCCCATCCTTTTTTTTCTCCGTTCGCATTTGTTTTATTAACATCGAGTTCGTATCCCAGATCGATCCGGAGGGCGTTCATGGTTCCCAGAAAGTTATAATCCCGGCCTTTGAGGATCAGTGAATAGCCTTCACCATCTTTGTATGTGGGTTTGGGAAGAACAATGACATTCCAGGTGTCTTTCACATTGACCAGAAGATCCACCGGGATGACGGCGGTTCCATCATTTTCCTCAGGTTCCCCCACGGTGTAGGTAATCTCCACCGTTTCAAGAACCCGTTCATTCATCAAAAGCTGGGTTTTTTCTTCGATGTATTTTTTCAGTTCTTCATTCCCCTGAATCTGTTCACCATATTTGAATTTTCCCTGCCGCATCAGGGCAAAGTCATGGGTCGTCCCTTTGACTTCAAAATCTATGGACCGGATATAGTAGAGCGGATCCGCTGTTTCTACCATGTCCTCTGCATGGGTCTCCACCACGACAGGATCTTCCTGGGCGGATAATTTTTTATTGACATTTGCAGCCAGCAGCATGAACGTTATGAAAAATAAAAATAATTTTTTCACGAATAACTCCCTCTGATAATTGCTTCCGGCAGATGTTCCTGCCCTTTTTCCAGATACACCTGAATGGCCCCCTGCCCGGCGGGGACAATGAAACGGGGCTTCCCCCCCTTCCGTTTTTTATCACCCTCAAGGGCCTTCATAAATTCCGTATTGTCCTTTAACAGAGGGTGAGGCGCGGCGGTTTCGTAACCGTATTTTTTAAAAACACCGCCTATCGCCTCCGCCCTTTCCGGCGGGGTGATTCCCAGAACTTTGCCCAGCCCGGCGGCCCGCACCGTTCCCCAGGCCACTGCCTCCCCGTGGGTGATCCGGCCCAGCCCCAGGGCGGATTCCAGGGCGTGGCCGAAGGTATGCCCCAGATTGAGAAGCGCCCGCCCGCCGTTCCCGGAATCTGCCGTTTCCCTGGGGTCCGCCTCCACGATCCGGCCCTTCACCGCCGCCGACCGGGAAACACATTCCATGATGTTGTCTTTTACCGAGGGGGAATTGACCAGGGAAAAAAAATCCTCCCCGTCAATAATGGCGGTTTTGATGATCTCCGCCATGCCGGATTTCCATTCGGTTTCGGGGAGGCTGTCCAGCGCCTGGCGGCACATATAGATAGTTTCCGCCGGGAAAAAAGTTCCCGCCAGATTTTTTATGCCGAAAAGATCGAAGCCCGTTTTACCCCCCAGCGCGGCATCTGCCATGGCCAGAAGGGTGGTGGGAACGAGGCGGAGGCTTCCCCCCCGCATATACACCGATGCTGCAAAGGCGGTTAAATCGGTGACAACCCCGCCGCCCAGGCCTATGAAGACGCCATCCCTGCCAAGGCCCGCCTCCCGGGCGCACCGGAGAATCGTTTCCACCTGCGCCCATTCTTTAGCATTTTCCCCCGGCGGCAGTACGCAGAGGGGGCTGCCGGAAGCAATTTTTCGGGCCAAAAATTCGGTATTACGGTCACAAACCAGCAGAAATCGCCTTTTTTCGGGAATTACTTCATCCAAAGAGGGGAGATTTTCCCGGATAAAAACGCGGGAAGAAAACCCGCCGAAGTTAAAGCTGAATTCTTCTTTCATGAAGCCTCGCCGACGGCGGTTTTTATCACCATGGTAATTATTAAACAACATAGCACCTTCCACTGCCAGTTTCAATATACCCTTATCAATATCTCCCTTTTGCAGTAAAATAAAAATAATGAATTTTGATCCCCTTTTGACTAAAGCCACACGCCTTGCCCGCCGGAGGAATTTTGATGCCGCTGTCTCGGCGCTGGAGGCTGAGGAAGACCGCTATTACCGGTCCTATAGCTACTACTACCTCCTGGGGCTTTGCTATCTGCATACCGGCATTGTGAACCGGGCTTTTTCCTGTTTTAAGCAGGCCCGGGAGGTGAAGATGCAGGAAAGCGGCGTCCTCCTGGCCCTGGCGGTGATCTTCCTCAAGCGGGGGGACACGGGGCGGGCGGTGGATTTTTATCTGGAAGTTCAGGGGAGGGATCCGAAAAACGCCATCGCCCGGCGGGGGCTTAAGATTATCCGGGCCCATGCGGAGTCTATTTCCTCCTGGCTGGAATCGGGGCAGATCGATAAGCTTTATCCGCCGCTGCCGAAAATTCCCTTCAACTTCCGGCGGCTTATTGTGTCCGCAGTGGCGGCGCTGGTGTTTCTGGGTTTGGGCTACATCGTTCTGGGCCGCCGGGGGATCGTCCCCTCGCCCTTCGGGCCGCCGCCCCAAAGGCCGGTGCCTATGGGAACGGTTCTGGAAAAGGCCGACCTGGATGAGCCCATGCAAACCGGGGGGAGTTTCCGCTATGTACTGACCCATTCCCAGGTGGAGGAGCTTTACAAAGAGGCGCGAACGCTTTTTGATAACTGGCGGGACGAAGGCGCCCGGATCGCCCTCAACAAGATTTTGGAATCAAACGCCGCTGACGGAATTAAAAACAAGGCCCGGCTTTTATCAAGCTATCTGGAAGCCCCCGGTTTTGGGGACATCAACGAAAAAGATCTTTTTACCTTTGCCCAGGTCGATAACGAATCCATCCTGTACCGGGACTGTCATGTTATCTGGAAGGGCATGGCCACCAATGTGGAAACTTCGGGAAATTCCACCTCCTTTGATTTTCTGGCAGGTTACGACACCCGCCGTGTTATGGACGGAATCGTCAAGGTAAATTTTGATTTTTATCTCCCCGTGAACACCGAACAGCCGCTGGAGCTTCTGGCCAGGGTTGAACCGTCCGCCGGTGAAAAGGGGGCGAATTTCCGCCTCGTCGGGGTGGCCCTGCATCAGTCGGGCCTTGGGACTCCTCCCAAACCGTAATCATGCGGGCGGTGGCGCAGCGGGTTCTTTCCGCATCGGTTTCCGTGGACGGCCGGGTCTGCGGCAAGGTGGGTGAAGGCCTCCTGGTGTACCTCGGCGTGGAACGGGGCGACAAAAACGAAGATGCCGCCTGGCTGGCGGAAAAAATCATCAACCTGCGGATTTTTGCTGATGACGAAGGGAAAATGAACTGTTCCCTTTTGGATATGATAAAAGCCGGACAGGACGGCGCAATTCTGGCAATTTCCCAATTTACGCTTTTAGCCGATGCCCGCAAAGGCCGCCGCCCTTCCTACGCCAATGCCGAGGAGGGGGAACCCGCCCGGCAGCTTTACGAACACTTCACCGAAAAGATCCGCGGGGAAGGCGTCCCCTGCGAAGAAGGCGTTTTTCAGGCCCACATGAAGGTGGAAAGCGTCAACGACGGTCCGGTAACCATTCTGCTGGATTCCCGGAAGCTCTTTTGAATTTGGGCACAGCAGCGCCCATGAATTAATCGTATGTAAAAAAGTCCTCTGCCCGGCGGAGTACGTCGCTGAATTCGGCGAAACAGGTTTTGGTTTCCGGCAAAGAGCGGATGAAGAATTCGCCGTAGCGTTTGCGGAGGATCCGGCCGTCCAGCACCGCCACCACCCCGTGATCACTGGAACGGCGCATCAGGCGGCCAAAGCCCTGTTTGAATTTCATCACCGCCTCGGGGAGGGAAAGCTCCATGAACGCCCTCCCCCCCTGCTTTTCCAGCGCCTCGCAGCGGGCCTCGAAAACGGGATCGTTGGGGGTTTTGAAGGGAAGGCGGCAGAGGATCACCAGACGCAGGGTGTCCCCCGGCGCGTCCACCCCTTCCCAAAAGGAGTCAGTGGCAAAGAGAACACTGGACTGGTCCTCCAGAAAAAGCTGAAGGAGACGGTGCCGGTCGTCATCCCCCTGTTTAAGGCATTTTATCCCCTGGGCTTCCAGAATAGGCCGGGCGGCGGCATAGGCGCTGCGGAGGGCCTCGTAGGAGGTAAAGAGGACCAGAGCCGAGCCGCCGGAGCTTTCGACTAGCCGGGCGACGGCATCATCGACAAAGGAGCGGTAGCGGGCTTCTTCCGGCAGGGGTGCGTCCTGAGGGGCGGCCAGAAGCACCGATTGGGCATAGGGAAAGGGCGAGGGAAAACGGCCCATCAGTTTTTTCCGGTCATCGCCGGAACCATCATCATATTGCAATTCCCGGCTAAAACCGGAGCGGCTGGCCCAGAAGGCAAAGGAATCCGCCACGGTAAGCGTTGCGGAAACACAGATGACAGTTTTATTGACATCGAACAGGGCTTCCTTGAGGGACGGGGCCACTTCCAGGGGGGTGACGGTGAAACTGACCCAGGGGTTGTTGCCGTTGTTGCCGCCGTGCCGTTCCATCCACATCACCTCGGCGGGCCGTTCCTTGAACTCGATAAAATCGGCGCAGGTACCGGCGATGTTGTCCAGCCGCCGGAGAATTGATTTTATTTCCCAGACCGCCTGCTCCAGCGGGCCGCCCGATGCCTCTTTTTCCGGGACTTTTTCCAGCATATCCGCCGCCAGAGTTCCCAGGGCGGTGATCTGTTTTTTCAGGGTGATGAGTTGGGGCGCCAGGGCCATTCTGAAGGGCTCCTCCCGGCCGGCGGTGAGACGGAAAACCCCCTCGCGGCCGCAGAGTTCCAGCCCTGCCTGATCCGTCGATTCGGCGGTGTCCCGGATCTTTTCCACGGCCATGGCTAAGGCATCGAGCCGGTCCGGCCCGCCCCCGTCAACCAGGGCCGAAAGCCGGGGCAGCAATCCCTGGGCCAACCCTCTGCGGCGGCGGTAGAGGCGGCCCAACTGGCGGAAAAGGCCGGGGCGGCTGAAATCCCTGGAAAAAAAGGAGGTGGCGGAGGATTCCACCGTGTGGGCCTCGTCGATGATCACCCGATTGTAGGGGGGCAATACCACGGTGTTGTCGTAACCGGCCCCCTCATGGCGGGCCGCCAGATCGGCGAAAAGCAGATGGTGATTTACCACGATGATCCGGGCATCGGCGGCTTCCCGGCGGAGGGCCAGCACAAAACACCGTTCCCGTTCGGGGCAGCGCATCCCCATGCAGAGGTCCGCCTCGGAACAGACCCGGGACCAGACCGTTTCCGGGGGGAGAAAAGCCAGGTCAGACCGGCTGCCGGTGCTGGTCGTTTCCGCCCAGCTCTGAATCGCCAGAAGGGCATTGTTTTCTTCCTCCTCAAGCTCCTGCGCCGGGTCCCGGAGCTGGTCCGTCAGACGGCGGCGGCAGAGGTAGTTCCCCCGGCCTTTCATCAGCACGGCCTTGAGCTCTTTGCCCCCCTTACCGGCTCCGGGGAAAATTCCCGGCAGCGCCGCCTGAACCAGGGGGATGTCCTTTTCAAAGAGCTGCTGCTGCAGGGTGATGGTGGCGGTGGAAAGGACGATCCGCTCGTCGTTGAGCAGGGCGAAACCCAGGGCTGGTAAAAGATAGGCAAAGGACTTTCCCACCCCGGTGCCCGCTTCGGCGGCGGCGATGGCGTCTTCGTTAAAAGAGCGGATGATGAGCCGCATCAGGTCCAGTTGGGCGTCCCGCTTTTCGTAGGAAGGCAGCCGCCGGGCCACGGCCCCGCCTTCTTCCAGCGCCGCGGTGATAGCATCGGCCTCGAGGTATTGCCGTTCTTTCCGGCGCACCGGCTCGGCGGTGACATAGACGTTTTCCACCTTATTGTCCACGATAAAGGAGCCTATGCCCCCCTCCGCAGCCCGGCCGGCGATGTTCAAATCGTTTTCGCTGGGGCGAAGCGCCCCCGAGGGGTGATTATGGATCAGCACATCCGGCAGGGGATCCCCCTCCGCGGCATCCAGGGCCAGCACCGATTCCTCGTTGCCCCGGGCGGCGATTTCAATCCGGGTGACCAGGCCTTTGGCGTCGAGAAAGCCCCGGGCGTAGACCTCGTTCCCCCCGGCATCCTCAATTTCCGCCCGAAGTTTTTTGATACAGTCCTCTGAAAACCGTTTAACCGCCCGCAATTATTGATGATCCCCTCTGGCAGGAGAATACAAAGCATTTGACCTTTTGAAAAGGACTTGATACAGTGCCTATTATAATGGCTAATATAACCGTAATTGGAACCGGCTATGTCGGTTCTGTTTCAGGGGCGTGTCTTGCCGATTTTGGCAACCACGTCATCTGCGTAGACAACAACGCTGAAAAAATCGAGGCCCTTAAAAAAGGGATCATCCCCATTTACGAGCCCGGGCTGGGGGCGGTGGTCGAACGGAACATCCATTCCGGCAGGCTCTCCTTTACCACCGACACGGCGGGAGCCCTTGAAAAAAGCAACGTGGTGTTTATCGCCGTCGGCACCCCTCCCGCCGATGACGGCAGCGCGGACCTTTCGTATGTGGAAGCGGTGGCCCGGCAAATCGGTTCGTTGATAGACAAATACACCGTGGTGGTGGATAAAAGCACCGTTCCCATTGGCACCGGCCGCAAAGTCGGCCAGTGGATCCGGGAAGAACTGGAAAAACGAAATCAAAAAACAGCGTTTGATGTGGTGTCCAACCCCGAATTTTTAAGGGAAGGTTCCGCCGTGTATGATTTTACCCACCCGGACCGTATCGTCATCGGCAGTGAAAGTGAAAAAGCCCGGGACATCATGAAAGAGGTGTACCGTTCCCTCTACCTCAACGAAACGCCCTACATCGAAACCAATCTGGAATCCGCAGAGATGATAAAATACGCATCCAACGCATTCCTCGCGGTAAAAATTACGTTTATCAACGAGATCGCTAACCTCTGCGAAAAAACCGGCGCCAATGTAACGGATGTATCCCGGGCCATGGGCAGGGACGGCAGAATTGGCTCAAAGTTTTTACACCCCGGCCCCGGTTATGGCGGCTCCTGCTTCCCCAAAGACACCAACGCCCTGGCAAAAATCGGCCGGGATTATGGTGAGATTCAAAACATCGTGGAAACAACCATAGCGACGAACGAAAAACAGAAAATCCGGGCGGCAAAGAAAATCGAAAATGCCCTGGGCGGCCCCGGTTCCCTGAAGGGCAAAACCATTGCCATCCTCGGTCTTGCCTTCAAACCCAACACCGACGATATGCGGGAATCCCCCGCTATCTCCATCTGCGAATATCTGGCCCAGGGCGGCGCGAAACTCCGCCTCTACGATCCCGCGGCTATGAAAGAAGCGGCGTGGCGGCTGGTCCCGATAAAAGACTCAGTGTTTTACGCTGCCGACGAGTACGACGCCATGAAAAACGCCTCTGCCCTGATCATCATTACCGAATGGAACCAGTTCCGGAACATCGATCTGGCGGCGGTAAAAAATACCCTGGCAGAACCCAACTTTTTTGATCTCCGGAACATCTACAAACAGGAAGAAGCCGAAGCCGCTGGTCTCCGGTATTTTGGTATAGGAAGAGCGTGAGGATGAGGCCAGGGAAGTTCCGGCGGATATAGTCCCGGCTTAATGAAGGCCGCCTCAACCAGTTACTCGGCATTACAACAGAAAGCCCTCGGTTCCGGCAGAAATATAGATAACGCTCCCTCGGCCAGTCAGAATCCGGGCATCAGAAGTTTTCTGGCACAGTTTAGCCTGTTCCTTGTGGCCCCCAGCTAAGCGGCTTCTGACTACAAAGATATTTTCCTGTACTTCCCCTATGGCCTCTCTTGACTTTCCGTATTCCATAGGATACACTAAAAGCATGATAACGGTACGGGAAACGGAGTCTTTCAAGACATGGATTCGGGCGCTCAAAGACCGCCAAACAAAGCAGATCATCAATGCCCGTATCCGCCGGATTTCCGCCGGTAACTTTGGGGACACAAAACCGGTAGGGGACGGCGTTTCTGAATTACGTATCAATTACGGCCCCGGCTATCGGGTGTATTACATTCGGCGAGGCGATGAGCTTGTGATCCTGCTTTGCGGAAGCGACAAGTCCACGCAGGACGAAACCATAAAGGCCGCGAAAAAGATCGCGGAAAACCTTGAGGGGGTATAGCATGAAACCAGTAAAGACAACGGTATGGGACCCGGCGGAATATCTTGAAACCGAAGAAGATATTGCTTTCTACCTGGATGATATTTTCAAGAGCGGCGATTCTGACCTGATCATCACCGCTATAGGCGACGTTGCCAGAGCTCGCGGCATGGCAAAGATTGCCGATGATTCCGGCCGGGGCCGGGAAAGTCTTTACAAATCCCTTTCTCTGGAGGGAAACCCGTCTTTTGAAACCATCGTGAAAGTCATGGCTTCTCTGGGGTTCGCCTTAAGTCCCCGGCTTATGGCTTCCTGATTTAACCTACTCCACGGGGAGGAGATATGGAACAATTACTTGCAAGCGGACATATTGAGTACAAATATGCTGTCCGATTGCAAGTTGTTTTGCATCGGGCAAACGGGAAGGCGTCGACCACTATAGCGGAATATTTGGGGATTAATATCAACACAAAAAACATAAATCGGGTGGTTCACAAATATGAGTATTACACTAGGGGTTTATTTTTAAAATAAGGCGCAAAATAATTTTCATAATATACCGGTTCATCAATTTTTTTATGATAGCATCTGCTTTGGGGCTTATCCGGCCCACCGCGTCTCCTTCCTGCTGTTCCGGTGCTGTTCCGGTGGAACCTGGCAGAACTCAGGGACGGACGACCCGGAAACCGTAGTTACTGGCACGGGCAGACGGGGTATTCATGTTCCGAATGGCCGACCGCAGGCCCGTGGCGCTGCTGTTCCAACCACCGCCGCGAAAAACGCGGTAAGACCCCGAAGCGGCACCTGCGGGGTCAGTCTGGGATCCGCCGCTGTAAGCTCCAAGCCAGTCCCAGCACCATTCCCACACATTTCCGTGCATATCATATAAGCCCCAGGCATTGGGGGAAAAACTCCCCACATTCGTGGTTTTGTTACCGTGATAGTTTGCCTGGCTCGTGGTGATGTTGTTCCCTGTGCTAAAGGGCCCGGTGGTCCCCGCCCGGCAGGCGTATTCCCATTCCGCTTGGCTGCGGGCATTGCAGTAGGCGACCGCCTCAAACCAGCTTACCTTTTCCACCGGCAGATTATCCCCCTTAAAGTTGCTGGGGTTAGCCCCCATTAGCGCACGGTACTCCTGCTGGGTTACCTCGTACTTCCCCATATAAAAGGCGCTCACCGTTACCTGGTGCTGCGGACTTTCATCACTGTCACGTTCCGGCTCCGACGCGGGGCTTCCCATGATAAAGGTTCCGCCAGGGATGCGGACAAAGCCGTCTGGCACGGGCCGATTGGGCGGGGGCTACCGCTGCGGGAGCCACACGCCCCAGGGTATAGCGCGGGTTCGTGCGGAAGGTTCCGGATATCCAGGGACTTTGGCTGCCGGTGGCGCGGTAAACGTCGGAGGAAATATCCTGCAATACCAGGGTTAGGGGTTCGGCCTTGTCTATGTTCCGCAGAAAGGCCTCGGTAAAGGGGCCGTCGCGTCGGCCACGGGGTTGTTCAGCGCCCCGATGGACGCCGGGTAGTTGTTGTTCCCGATGATCAGGGCATACCGCTGCTGCGCCAAAAGCGCCCCGGCCGCCGCCAGCAGCAAAAGCGCCAAAAGCAGGGTCTTTTTCATTACCGCTCCTCTTGTTCTGCCTTACCTAAACCAAGGATACCCACGAGATTAAAAAAGTACAAAAGAAGAACTCAGGAAGATCGAAACATTGAGAGATACAGGACTCGAACCTGCCACCTTCAGCTCCGGAGGCTGACGCTCTATCCAGATGAGCTAATCTCTCTTAACTCTACCCTACTCCGGGGCCGGAAAAATGTCAAGCGATAATATCGCTGCGGCAGGGGATTCAATCATATTTGCTTAATTTTATAGAATTTGTTATTTTATTATGATAACTCACTTTCTAAGGTGGTGCACATCATGATGGAGCCTATCATTTTGGCTTCCGGTTCCCTGCGCAGACAGGAGTATTTCAGGCTTTTGGGGCTGCCCTTTAGCATTATGCCCCCTCCTGTTGATGAAAATCCCGGCGGGATAACTGATCCCCGGGAACTGGCGGAAGAACTGGCGGTCAGAAAGGTCCAGAAGATCATTGAGCTTTTGAAGGGGCAGAGCCCGCCCTGGATTTGCGGGGCGGATACCCTGATTTCGGTGGAGGGTCAGATCTTCGGCAAGGCCGCCAACCGGGATGACGCCCGCGTTATGCTCAAAGCCCTGGAAAACCGGACCCACGAGGTGATTACCGCGGTGGCCCTGTATAACGGGAAGACCCGCCTTATCGACTGCCGTTTGGCGGTCAGCATGGTAACCTTCGCCCCCCTGTCGGAGGCTGAACAGGAATGGTACATTGAAACCGGGGAATGGCAGGGCGTCGCCGGGGCTTACCGGATCCAGGGGCTGGCCAGTTGTTTTATTTCAAGCATCCAGGGCTCTTACAGCTCCGTGGTGGGCTTGCCACTCCACGAATTTTATGTCATGCTTAGGGAGAACGGTTACCCCTACGGGGATAACTAAGGGAGTCAAGGGCGGAATTCAGTCCTCAGTTGGCTCCCAAGCGAAAAACGTAGTTTTTCGTTATTTTCCGCCGCCTCTTTGCAGGCGGTGAGATATAGGGAAGGTGTCAAATATAATAGTTTTTGTGTACCAAAAACGTATTATATTTGTCCAAGGAGGAATTGTGGCGGTAGTCACCATGAAAAGCCTGCTTGAATCGGGGGTTCACTTCGGTCATCAGGTAAAACGCTGGGATCCGCGGATGAAGAAGTATATCTTCGCCGAACGGAATGGAATCCATATCATCGATCTGCAGAAGACCATTCAGGCCATCAAGGACGCTTATGAGGCGGTCCGGAAGGTCGTGGCTTCGGGCAAAACGGTGCTCTTTGTGGGCACCAAAAAACAGGCCCAGCAGGCGATCCAGAAAGAAGCCGAACGCTGCGGTATGTTTTATGTGAACAACCGGTGGCTCGGCGGTATGCTCACCAATTTTGTCACCATCAAAAAGTCTCTGCTCCGTCTTAAAAAACTTGAAAAGATGGAAGTGGACGGCACCTTTGAAAACCTCACGAAAAAAGAAATCGCCTCTCTGGGCAAGGAACGGGCGAAGCTTCAGAAAAACCTGGGGGGCATCAAGGAATTAAAGGATCCGCCGGGGATTCTTTTCATCATCGACACCCGGAAGGAAGCTATCGCCGTGGCGGAAGCCCAGCGCATGGGCATCCCCATTGCGGCGGTGGTGGATACCAACTGCAACCCCGACGGCATAGATTTCCCCATCCCCGGCAACGACGACGCCATCCGGGCTATCACCCTCTTTACCCAGATCATCGCCAACGCAGTGGTGGAGGCCGACAACGAGGTGGGCCTCAAGATCATCGAAACCCTGGGGGACGAAGACGAGGACATGGAAGAGGTGATTACCGATGTGTCCATAAAAGAAGAGGATCAGGAAATCGACATCGAAACCTACGCGAAAGAAGAACCTGTTGTAGAGCCCGTTGCCGCGCCGGTTGAAACGCCGGACGAGGAAGACGAACTGCCGGTGGATGTCGAAAAAGTTTTTGGTGAGAGTTGAGAAAACAGTAATTTTTTTACAGGAGAGATGTAAATGGAAATAAGTCCTATAGACGTAAAAAAGCTCCGGGAAAAAACCGGGGCGGGGATCATGGAATGTAAAAACGCCCTGACCAGTACCAACGGCGATTTTGCCGGAGCGGAAAAACTGTTGAAAGAAAAAGGTTTGGCGGCGCTGGAAAAACGGGCCGACCGGGCCACCAACGAAGGTAAAATCTTCGTTAAAACCGCTGATGGCGTTTCGGTTCTGGTGGAATTGGCCTCGGAAACGGACTTTGTGGCCCGGAATCCGGAGTTTATCGCCCTGGGCGGGCACATCGCCGAAAAAGCCCTGGAAAAAGGCTATACGGAGCCCAACGACGAGTTAAACGGTCTGGTGACGGAGCTCGCCACCAAGATCCGGGAAAACATGAGCCTTAAACGGATCAAGCTGGTGAAGGCCGCCGCCGGGGAATACCTCGTACAGTACATCCATGGCGATGGAAAAATCGGCGTAGTAGTCCGGGCCGCTTCGGATAAACCGGAAATTTTTGGGCAGGATGCTGCAAAGGAATTTATCTTTACACTGGCCCTGCATATCGCGGCCTTTAACCCCTATGCGCTGGACCGGAGCAAAATCGGCGGGGATTATCTCACCGAACAGAGCGGCATTTTCCGCAAGCAGATGGAAGGGGATGAAAAACTTTCCAAAATGCGGGAAGCGAAACCTGAACAGTTTGAAAAGATCCTTCAGGGAAAAGTGGACAAACTTTTAAAAGATATTTGTCTGCTGGATCAAAATTATGTGAAGGATGACAAGATCACCGTGGCGCAGGCATTGGATCAGTACGGCAAACAGTTTGGGGCGAAAATTTCTGTGGCGGATTATGTCTACTTCAAGGTTGGCGGCGGAAATGAATAACGTCATTTCATCATCCGAAGAACGGATGAAAAAGACGGCGGCGAATCTTAAAGAAGGGTTCGCCTCATTCAGGACCGGCCGGGCCTCGGCGGCTCTTTTTGACAGGATCCGGGTGGAGTATTACGGTGATAAACAGCCGCTGAATCAGGTGGCAAATATTTCCATCCCCGAGGCGCGGCTGGTGGTCATACAGCCCTGGGACAAGGCTATGATCGGCGAGATCGAAAAGGCTATCCGTTCATCGGAACTTTCCCTTAACCCCTCCAACGACGGCAAGGTGATCCGCATCGCCATACCTCCCCTTACCGAAGACCGGCGGAAGGATCTGGTGAAACAGGCAAAAAATCAGGCGGAGCAGAGCCGGGTGGCGATCCGTAATATCCGCCGGGACGGTAACGACGAACTGAAGAAACTTCTCAAAGACGGGCTGCTCACCGAGGACGAGGAAAGCCATGATTCGGCGGAACTGCAAAAACTTACCGACGGCTATATCACCAAGGTGAACCAGACGCTGGAAGAGAAAGAAAAAGAGATTATGGAAGTTTGATTTATATCGAGGTTTAATGGCTGAAAAAACAGGGCTCCGGCATATCGGGATCATCATGGACGGAAACGGCCGCTGGGCCGAACGGCAGGGGCTGATCCGCACCAAGGGCCATCTGGAGGGGCTTAAAGCGGCGAAGCGTATCGTCAAGGCCGCCGCCGACCGGGGGATCGCCTACCTGACCCTCTATGTTTTTTCTACGGAAAACTGGAAACGGACCGTCTCGGAAGTTAATTTTATCATGGGTCTGGTAAAACAGTACCTCAAGGCGGAGCTGGATTTTTACCGGGAAAACCATATAAGGATCCGCCATACGGGGGATATGGAGGGGCTGCCGCCAGACATTGTAAAGGACCTTCGGGAGGCCATGGCAGACACCGGGGATTTTGAAGGATTGCAGGTGGTTCTGGCCCTGAACTACGGCGGGCGGGATGAAATCGGCCGGGCTTTGACGCGTTTGGTAAAAGCTGGCGGCGAAAAGCTTGCTGCCGAAAAGTTTGGGGCGGAAGACCTCCGGCCTTTTCTGGATAACCCGGACATTCCAGACCCTGACCTTATCATCCGCACCGGGGGGGAATGGCGGATCAGCAATTTCCTCCTTTGGGAGGCGGCGTATTCTGAATTTTATGTTTCTTCCAAACTGTGGCCCGACTGGACACCGGAAGATTTAGACGAGGCGATAGAAAATTTTCAGGGGCGGCAGCGCCGTTTTGGGGGAGTAAAAGCGTGAAAAAAATCATTCCGCGCCTGTTGATATTTTTTATAGGCATCCCCCTGGTGATCTTTCTGATCGTTTTTTTACCCCAGAAGAATCATCTGGCCGCTAACATTGTCATCGTCATCTGTACCGCTTTGGGGGCCGTGGAATTTGCCGGTGTGCTGAAGCAAAAAAAAATGATTATTCCGGTCTGGGAAGCGGCTGTCCTCGGGGCCCTCGCTCCTTTGGCGGCCCTGCTGGCGGTCAGCTTTGGGTTCGATTACTGGTCAATTTCAGGTTTCCTCATGGCCGGGGCTTTCTGGATACTGGTTTCCCGGATCTTTTCCGCTGAAAAAAAATTCGACGATTTCGCCGGGCGGGCCGCGGCAGGTTTTTCGGTGATGCTGTACCCTGGGCTTTTCATGGCCTGGATCATCAGGATGACCCGGTGGCCCCACGCCGATTTGGTGATTCTGATTTTTATTTTAACGATTTGCATTAACGATTCCGCCGCCTGGGCCGCGGGGATGCTTTTTGGAAAGGGAAACCGGGGGATCATTCCCGCCAGCCCCAACAAAAGCATTGCCGGGTTTATCGGCGGGTTTATCATCTCCCTCCTGGCCGGAGCCGCCGCGGTGAGTTTTTTCCCGGAAGCCTTTACCTCCACCCGCCTCCCCTCTCTGGCGGCGGGCATGATCCTGACCTTCCTTGCAGGACTAGCGGGCACCCTGGGCGATCTGGGGGAATCGGTGCTGAAAAGGAGCGCCGGGATTAAGGATTCCGGCAGCCTCATCCCCGGCCGGGGCGGAATGTTGGACACCATTGATTCCATAGCCCTGGCGGCGCCGGTGTATTTCGGCGTCTACTGGTTTCTTTTTTCCCGCTAACCATGAAAAAAGCGGCTGTCCTGGGAGCTACCGGGTCCATCGGCAAAAGCGCTCTGGATGTGCTGCGCCGGGGAAAAGAAGATTTTGAAGTTGTGCTGCTCTCCGCCCACAGTTCCCGCGAAGAGCTTTTGAAACTTTCCAAAGATTTCCCCCAGGCCCGCCTTGCCCTCTCCGGGGAATTGTTACAGGCCATTGCCGAAGCCGGGGCGGATATCACCGTTAACGGTATAGCCGGGGCGGCGGGGCTGGAACCATCTTTAGCGGTTCTGCGATCCGGCTCCGATCTGGCGCTGGCCAACAAAGAAACTATCGTCATGGCCGGGCCGCTGGTTTTTGCGGAGGCCCGAAAAGCAGGGCGGCGGATCATCCCCGTGGACTCCGAACATTCAGCGATTTTTAGCCTTTTGGAAGCCCATGGCAGGGAAAATGTCAAAGAGATTCTCCTCACCGCTTCGGGGGGGCCCTTCAGGACTTACACCAAAGAACAACTGGCACAGGTGAAAAAAGAGGATGCCCTGGCCCACCCCACCTGGAATATGGGCCCTAAAATCACCGTGGATTCCGCCAGTATGGCCAACAAGGGTCTGGAGGTGATCGAGGCGGTCCGACTCTTCGATGTTTCCCCGGAAAAAATCAAGGTGCTGGTTCATCCCCAGAGCATCGTCCATTCCATGCTGCGTCTTAGGGACGGTACGGTCTATGCCCAGCTTTCCCGGCCCGATATGCGGCTCCCCATCATGAACGCCCTCTATTCTGTTATACCCGCCGCAAAAAAAGGGAATTTTTTTGATGATCTTTCTTTTGATGATCTTACCCTCACTTTTGAAAAACCCGATGTAGAAAAATTTCCCCTGTTGCCTCTGGCCTACGAAGCGGCCCGGCGGGGGGGGCTTTATCCCGCAGCTTACAATGCCGCTAACGAAGAGGCCGTGGGGGCGTTCCTGACGGACAGGATCGCCTTCCTTGATATACCTTCAATTGTCGGGTATGTTTTGGAGAAGGATTGGAGTACCGGTGATGATACTTTTGAAGGCATCATGGAGGCCGACCGGAAAGGCCGGGAAATAGCAAAAGAGAGAATTGCAAGGAGAAATGAATGACTTTAGTTAAAATAATTCTGGGCCTCATAGGGCTGGGAGTGGTGGTGTTTGTCCACGAACTGGGGCACTTCCTCGCCGCCCGGCTCATGGGCATAGATGTGGAGGCTTTTTCCATAGGCTGGGGCAAGCCCCTTCTGAAAAAGAAAATCGGCGCCGTGGAATACCGTATCGGAATGTTCCCCATGGGCGGTTACTGCAAGATGAAGGACGACACTGATTTTCAGGGCGCCTACGACAAGGCTGCCAGTAATGGCAGCTACCTGGCCGCCAGCCCCCTGCGTCGTATCGTAGTCTGTGCTGCGGGGCCCCTCTTTAACCTTCTCTTTGCCGTAGTGGTGCTGTCTTTTATCTGGGGGGCGGGGTTCGAGGTCAGCACCCTGGAAAACCGCATTGTGCTGGCATCGGGCATTGAGACCGGCACCGTTTACCCCGCCGACGAGGCCGGGCTGAAAACCGGCGACCGCATCATCGAGATTAACGGCCGCAAAACCGCCAACTATCACGACATTCAGGAAAACATCGCCACTAACGCAGAAGCCCTTCTGAACATAAAAGTTGAACGGGACGGGGCGGTTAAGGAACTGCAGGTCAGACCGGCGCTGGACAAAAGCTCCGGGGCGGGAAAAATCGGGGTGTATTTCTGGACCGATCCGGTGATAGCCTCGGTGACCGAAGGAAGCCCGGCGGAAAAGGCCGGCCTCAAGAGCGCCGACCGGATACTCCGGGTGAACGGCGAAACATTTCCCTACACCGTAGCCATACTCCCCATCATGAAACAGCAGCCTGAAACATTAACCCTGGACTACGAACGGAACGGCGCGGTTCTACAGGCCGAAATTCCCCTTGCCGATGACGGGCAGTCGGATTTAGGTATCGCCTACGAGGGTATCAAATACAAAAGCCCCCGGCTCTCCATTCCGATGGCCATCGCCAGGGGCGCCGGTGAATCGTGGAAAACCCTGACGCTGTCGGTGAAAAGTTTCGGCCTTCTTTTCCGGGGTGTCGATTTGACCAAGGCGGTTTCCGGC
>BNUV01000030.1 GCA_025997615.1 Spirochaetia bacterium | reverse complement strand
TTGTTTTCGTTTTTTTGTGTTTTTTCTTCTTTATTGTGTGCAGATGCCTGCGTGTGGTCGTGGTGTCGGTGTGTGGTGTGGGGGGGTCTGGCTGTGGTGGGGGGGGGGGGGGGGGGGGGGGGGGGTACTATATTTTTTGTGCTGCTGTTGGGCAGTTTATCAAAAATACGCATACTTTTCTCCTTTTACTGGGGTTTTGCCTTCCAAACGAAAGCCATTAGTACTATACTACCATACCTTTAGCGAAACCTCAAGTATTCAGAACAAATTGACAACCTTTTCCCCCCTCCCGCTGGAATAACCGGGCTTAATCTGGTATAAATAATCGTGCACCCGTTTGACAAGGCCGTGATAGGCAGCCCGGCACAGTGGCTTATAACAGCAGCCGCAGAAATCGGCCTAGACTTCTAAAGGCTTTCCCATGAAGTAACGGATCATTTTAGAAACCACGTCATAAACCGACACGGCAACGGCAAAATAGAAAAGGCCAGGGGGCAGATAGCGGTAACACCCGCCGATATTGAGCGGATACCGGAGATACTCAAAGCCCCTAATCTGGTAATTGTCGGCATAAAGCGGAAAACGGAGACCCTGATCGCATATACCAAAGAATATGAGGGCTGGACGGCTATTTACTACGAGGAAGTCCTGACCGGGAAAAATAATAAGGCGTTGCGGAGTAAAACCCTGTACAAAAAGATGGGGGCCATAGACGAACAGAAATTCCTGAATATCGTATCAAACAATGCCCATATTGACGTGTCGAATGTAAAAATAGTGGTAGGGGCCGGAGGCAATCCCGGCGGGGAAGCATAGGAAACCTACGCCCGGCGGAAGCCACGTCCGCCCCACCCATCCAACTAAGTTAAATATAGTACCAACCCCCCGGATAGTCAAGTCGGGTATTCAGAACAAATTGACAACAATTCTCATCTTAACCACAAGCCTTTCCCCCCCCTCCAGACAGACAGTGTCGGGTGGGGAGCGGGGCCGGCCTGGCAAAAATGATCTGGAATTCCCCACCGGAGTAGACCATTTGCCTCTGAACCGCCATTACCCGAATAATCCAACGAACCTTCGGTTCGCGCAATCTTCCATCATTCCCGTCAATAAAGGCCTGAAACGCGCACTCTACAAGGGCTACGAAGGTGGACTCCACCAGCTATTTTTTGCCAGGCCGGCCCCGCTCCCCACCCGGAGACTGATCTAACGGAGATAGCAGAGGCTTCCTCAGCTAAAATGAGAATTGCTGACCTTGACCGGAGATGCCGATAAGATCATTATAAAGAACATGAGGGAGGGATAGCGATGGCGGGCAGGATCATCGTATTATTGCTGCTGATTTTAGTTCTCGCAGTTGGCGGCGTTGTCTGGTTTGATTATCTCAATATTATAGATGCAAAAACAGTTCTCGCGCCCGTGTACCGGCTTATAGGCCGGGAGGGCAGGACCCAGGACAAAACTCCTGATGAGGAAATTCTTTCCCTGGATGCGGAACGCCTTGCCATGCGTCTGGAGGCCCTGGATCTGCGGAATCTCGAGCTGGACCAGATGGAACAGGATATCCAGAATCGCCGGGGTGAAATTGAACAAATGGCCCAGGAACTGGAGGATCGTCAAAAAGCGGTGGAAGAACAGGAAAATTCACTCAGAGCGCGGGTTACGGATGCCGAAATTATAAACAGGAACGTTGAACAAAGCGCCCGTTATCTGACCAGTATGCCCCCGGACGCGGCGGTGGGTATTATTTCGGCCATGGACGACCAGTTGATAATCAACGTATTCAGGAAGACTGAAGAAATTGCCCAACAGGAAGGCAACGCCTCCCTGGTTTCGGTATGGATGTCCAGGCTTGACCCGGCGCGGGCGGCAGAACTGCAGCGCAAAATGGTAGCGAGACCATCCGACCTTAATTAAGGGTACCTTTCCCAGTCTCCGGAATCATCTCAAGCATGACTAAGGAGGCCGGGCGGTGATTCAAATATCCCCCCAAGTCGATTCTTCCGGAAGCGCGGGTAAAACCCAGGACCTAAGGTCCGAGGCGCCGGAACGGACATCCCTCAAAAAAGATAAGCTTGGAGTTTTTGCCAAGCTGTTGGAGGGACTTATTGGTTCAAAAGGCTCAGATAAAAGAAAATCCCCCCTGTTGAAGGAGGAAAATGCCCTGACGGAAGGTCTGGAGGCCGAAAAATCCGCCGGGGGAGAGAAAGCTAAGGGTAAAAACCGTAAAAAGATCGCCCTTTTCACCGGCGAAGAGGTTCAAAACAACGAAGCGGCGCTGACGCTGCTCGATTCTAAGGGGCCGACCCTCGGATTGGCCCGGGAGCTGACCCCGGAACGGCTTTTAAGCGCCGGCCAAGCCGATGATCCTGCCGCCGACATGGCGGAAATCGTCGGGGAAAAGATTTTCGGAGAAGACACTGCAGCGGATGCCCCCGGGCAAAATGCCGCTTTGCAAAAAGCGGACCGAAGGTCCGGGAAAGATTCTTCAGAACTGGTGCCCACCGGGGACCAAAGGCCAGCGGAAATTCCTCGAGAGGCCGGAGCAGAGCTTCTGCGGGAAAAACCGCTGCGGACCGAAGGTCTGACGGATAATCAGGATATCCCCCAGGAAAAACCCAATTCCAAAGACCGTTTTTTCCGGGCTTCCCAGGATCCGTCCCCCTCCGATGGGCGGAACGCCGAAACAGGGGCATTTCAGCTTGCCGGAATCAAAAAGACCGGTGTTAGCGGCTCCGACAAAGAAGAAGCAGGAAAGCCTTCCGAAAGCAAAAACAGTAAAAGGCTGCGGGACAGTAAGGACAGGGACAAGATCAACCTGCAAGTGCGGGATCTTCGTTCCAGTGGGGGGGCGGAAAGCGCCGCTTTGGCCGGTACCGTGGAAACAAAACGGGATGTTTCTGTCAACGGCATCCACGAGTCGGAACTTTTGGTGACGCTCCGGGAGGGAAACCAGGAGCCTGAAGACCGGAGTGCCGCCGGAAACATCAGCGCCCCGGGAAGGGCCTTCGAGGATATGCTGGCCCGGGAGCTTCACCAGAACCTGAACGGCGACATTGTCCGCCACGCATCTATCATTTTGAAGGACGGCGGGGAGGGCAGCATCAAGCTGTCCCTGAGACCGGAGTCTTTGGGAAATGTTAAGATACGTTTGGAAATGGCCGACAACAAGATCACGGGGCATATCGTTTTGGAAAGCAACGAAGCCCTGCGGGCCTTTGAGCGGGAAATCCGCTCTTTGGAACAGGCCTTCAGGGATTCGGGTTTTGAAAGCGCCAATTTGGATATGTCCCTGGCCTCGGACCTTTGGTCCGCGGATGGCGGGCAGAATAACGGACAGCGAGAGGACGGCGGGATGTATCCCCGGCCGGAGCTGGTAGCTTCCCGTTACGAAACCGCCGCGGAAATTCTGGTCCCGGAGGCCCGCACCTCAGGGGTGTTCGACGCTGCTTCGTCACGGGAAGCGGTGAATATGCTGGTATAGGAGAAATCATGAGCGACGTAATGGAATTTCAGCCAAGGCTCGGGATGAGCGCCAGGGAAAAGGCCGATACGGCCAAACTGGTACAGGAATATAACGCGAAAATCGCCGCGGAGCAGAAGCGGTCCGCCAAACAGGAGCTGGGAAAGGATGATTTTTTGAATCTTCTTATGACCCAGCTTAAGTATCAGGATCCCACGTCGCCCATGGAAGATAAGGAATTTATCGCCCAGATGGCGCAATTTTCCTCATTGGAACAGACAAAACGGCTGGCCGATGATTTTGCCAAACTGGCAGCCTTGATTTCCGGCAGTGAAGCCCAGACGGCTTTGGGCAAATCGGTAGAATTGGTGGAGGGGGATCAGGTGATCCAGGGAACCGTGAACGCGGTTATCCGGGGCGCTCCTTCCCAAATTCTGGTAAACGGTAATACCTATCCCTGGGAACAGGTGACCAAGGTTTTTGAGAACTAAGGGGGAATAAGCTTATGATGCGATCATTGTATTCAGGCGTTTCGGGACTTCAGAACCATCAGACCAGAATGGATGTGGTGGGCAACAACATTGCCAATATCAATACCACCGGTTTCAAAAAGGGCCGGGCCAATTTTCAGGATATGCTGTCACAACAGCTTAACGGGGCGGCGCGGCCTACCACGGACCTCGGCGGCGTAAACCCCAAGGAAGTGGGCCTGGGAATGTCCATTGCCTCTATCGACACGATCCACATCCAGGGCTCCCTCCAGAGCACCGGGAAGCAGGACGATTTGGCTATCCAGGGCATGGGTTTCTTTATTTTGAAAGAGGGGGACAAGTTCCTCTACACCCGGGCTGGAGCCTTCGGTCTTGATAACGAGGGCACCATGGTGAACCCCGGTAACGGTCAGCGGGTCCAGGGCTGGATGGCCCAGGATATAGACGGACAGCAGTTTATTGATGTGTCCAAGGAAACGGAAGATCTGGTGATCCCCGTGGGTTCCAAGGATCCTGCCCGGGCCACCACCAATGTCAATTTCGCCTGTAACCTGGACAAACGGACCCCGATGTTCGATCCTGACGCCGCCACGGAGATTCAGCGTAAGGCGGGCACCTGGAGCACCTCCATGGATATTTATGATAGTCTCGGGGTGAAACATCAGTTACAGGTTAATTTTAACCGGGTTCCCGGCAGCTACAACGATTGGGAAGGGAGAATTACGGTGGATGCCGGCATCGATCCGGTGGACACCTACGCCACGGTTACCCTGGGCGAGGATCCTCCCTCCGAGAACGGCACCAATCATTTTATCGTCAGTTTTGCCAACGACGGCACCCTTCTTCAAGTCGAAGATGACGATGGCAATATTTCCGGCGGTCCTCCCGTGGCGGATGCGCTGGGTGGGATCTACGACCAGGTGAATCAGGGCGCCCTGGTGATAAAAGCCGCCTTTGACGTGCATACTGCCACCCCCGAACAGGACGGAACCCTGGTACGCCAGGAATTCACCCTGAACCTGGGCAGCGTGGGGGCCTTCAAAAATTCCATGACCCAGTATGCCGAAGCCAGCTCCACCAAAATGAATGAGCAGGACGGCCACAACATGGGCTACATGGAAAATTTCAAAATTGACCAGAGCGGGGTTATCACGGGGATCTTCTCCAACGGCACCACCCGAACCCTCGGACAGGTAGCTCTGGCCAGCTTCCCCAACCAGGGAGGCCTTGAAAAAGCCGGTGACAACACCTACCGGCTTTCCAACAACTCCGGCAACGCCAATATCGGCCCCTCGGGGATTGCGGGCAAGGGCAAGATCATCGCCGGAACCCTGGAAATGTCCAATGTGGACATGGCCGAACAGTTCACCGACATGATCGTCACCCAGCGGGGATTCCAGGCCAACTCCCGGACTATCCAGACCGCCGATCAGTTGCTGCAGGAACTTTTAACGTTAAAGCGTTAATAGCATGGCTGCCAGCATGGTAAATGATCGATGATTAAAGTAACCCGCCTTAACGGCAAAGAGTATTACATCAATCCTCACCAGATTGAATCCATCGAGCTTCAGCCCGACACAACTTTATTGATGCTGTCGGGCAAGCACGTGGTGGCCCTGGAAAAAGCGGAGGAGATCATCGCGAGGATTGTGGAATATCGCCGGCAGATCGGCGGATTTAAGAACGAGGAGTAAGCATGAATTTATCAACCATAATCGGCGTGGCCGGTTGTTTGGCCATGGTGGGCCTGGGGATTATCTCCGGTGGAACCGGTCTTATGACCTTCGTGGATATTCCCTCGGTCTTAATCGTCGTGCTGGGCTCCTATTTCGGCCTTTTTACCTTCGGCAGTATGGCCGATGGCCTGGGGATCTTCGGCACCATCGGCATCACCTTCAGGACTCCCAGTTTTAACGAAAAAGGGATCATCACCAAGCTTATGTCCATGTCCGATAAGGCCCGCCGGGAAGGACTCCTGGCCCTGGAAGAGGAGCTGGAAGACCTGGACGATGAATATATGAAGAAGGGACTGCGGCTGGTGGTAGACGGTACCGATGCGGCGGTAGTCCGGGATTTGATGGAAAATGAACTGAGCCAGATGCAGGAACGCCACGCGGGAAAAATATCGGTAGTCAATATGTGGGGCACCCTGGCCCCCGGTCTCGGGATGTTGGGAACGGTTATCGGGCTTATCGGTATGTTGAAAAACCTGGAAGACAAAAGCGCCCTGGGGCCCAACATGGCCGTGGCCCTTATCACCACCCTCTACGGCTCCATGGTGGCAAACTTACTGATGATCCCCTGGTCGGGCAAGCTGAAAACCTACGACGCCATGGAATCGAAGGTAAAGGAAATGGAGATAGAGGGGGTTCTTTCGATCCAGGCCGGGGACAACCCCCGGATCCTGGCCTCCAAGCTGCTTTCATACCTGACCCCCGAAGACCGCAAAGCCGTGGAAGCGGAAGTATTAAAGGATTGATGGATGGCGAAAAAAAAGAAGGCTGATTCCGGCGGAGTAGGGGGGGAGTGGATTGTAACCTATTCGGACATGGTTACCCTCATGCTCTGTTTCTTTGTCGCCCTTTTTAACCCCGACGATGTTACCCCCACCACCATAGAGGCCATGATCTCCTCGCTGAACAACATAGGCCTGGGGGCCAACAGCGGGGGTAATACCCTTTCCTCCGGCAAAAGCGCCGACCTGGGCAATACGATCATGTCCCTGCCCGCCATGGACAAGGGGCAAAGCCTGGGAACCGCCCTGAAAAGGGCCGTGAGCCTCTTTAATACCGAAGTAAAATCCAACAAAGTTAAAATCACCCATGACGAGCGGGGGCTGGTGATCAGCTTTGCCGGGGATGTCTTTTTTAACCCCGCCAGCGCCCGGCTTAACATAGAGGCGGCCCGTGATATTCTTTACCGCCTGGGGGGCCTTCTCAACTCCAACGATATGCGGGATAGTACGGGAAAACTGCGGAAGCTCCGCATCGAGGGACACACCGACAATGAGCCCATAGATCCCGCCGGCCCCTGGGACTCGAACTGGGAGCTTTCCACCGCCCGGTCAATCTCGGTATTGCGCTACCTCACCGATCTGGGGGTTGATGAAAAACGCTTCCAGGTGTCGGGCTTTGCCGATACCGCCCCCATAAGCCGCAGCAATACCCCCGTGGGCCAGGCTTATAACCGCCGGGTGGACATTATCATCCTGGACGACGGCCACTTATGACCACGGTCATTTATGACCATGGTCATTTAAAAAAACCTAACAAAGTCTATTTTTTTCTCCGAAATTATAGTAAGGCTATATTACGTTAGACCGGGAGGGACCTTACAATGGGTGATGAAGATAATGTTGATCTGGACGGCGGGGATGATATTGGAGGGGGAGGCGGGGCTAAAAAACCATCCGGCCTGGGGGCTTTGCTGCCCAATCTGCTCAAATTCGTCGCCATAGGCCTGGGGGCTTTGATTTTCATTGTTACCGTGGCGGTTATCACCTTTAATTTCATGAACAAGAGCGGCCAGTCCCAGACGGTGATTCCGGAAAGTTCCCCCTTCAGGGGCGACCGGCCCCAGTATTCCATGTTTACCATCATCGGGCAGATAAATACCCGCACCAAGGATCCGGTTCCCTACGCGGTGGTGGTGGATATGATCATCGGTTACGATCTTAACGATAACGCCGCCGCCACGGAGCTGACGGCACGGCTCTACGAGCTGCGGGACTTTGTGCGGAATTTCTTTTCGAGCCGTTATGTGGAGGAGCTTCAGCCCGAAAACGAAGGCGCCCTGAAGCAGCAGATCATCAACGAGCTGAACACCCGGCTGCTCAACACCGCGAAGGCCCGGATCATTCTTTTTAACAAACTGGATTTTTTATCCATGTAGGCGGGGATTGGTTGAATTCTTCAACAAGGGTAGTATAGGATAAGGTATGACAGAAGTTCTGTCCCAGGATGAAATAGACCAGCTGCTCACCGCCATTAACGCCGGGGAAACCGAAACCGAGGAGTTTAAACCCGCGGCGGATATGCGGAAGATTAAGATCTATGATTTTAAGCGGCCGGATAAATTTTCCAAAGAGCAGATCCGTACGGTTTCGATCATGCACGAAACTTTTGCCCGCCTTACCACCACGAGCCTTTCCGCCCAGCTGCGGAGCATGGTTCATGTCCATGTGGCATCGGTGGATCAGCTTACCTACGAGGAATTCATCCGTTCCATACCGACCCCTACCACTTTGGCTATCATCAACATGGATCCGTTAAAAGGAAACGCCATTCTGGAGATCGATCCGGCGATAACTTTTTCCATTATCGACCGCCTTTTTGGCGGCCTTGGCACCAGCGATGCAAAGTCCCAGCACGAGCTTACCGACATCGAGCAGTCGGTCATGGAGGGGATCATCGTCAGGATTCTGGGGAATATGCGGGAAGCCTGGCAGACGGTGATAGACCTCCGGCCAAGGCTGGGGCAGATCGATACGAACCCCCAGTTTGCCCAGATTGTGCCGCCCACGGAAATGGTGGTCCTGGTAACGTTGGAAACAAAGGTCGGCGACGTGGAAGGGATGATGAACTTCTGCATACCCTACCTGACGATTGAGCCTATCATCGGAAAACTTTCCGCCCAGTTCTGGTATTCCTCGGTGCGCCGGGGCACCACGGCGGAAAATCTCAATGTGCTTAAGGACAAACTCACCGGGGTCGATATTAACGTAGTGGCCGAAATAGGGAAGATCAACGTTTCCATCCGGGATGTGCTGGCCCTGCAAACCGGCGACGTGGTGCGGCTTTACAATACCCGCACGGGGGATCCCTATTCCCTCAACATCGGTAACAAAAAGAAATTTCTCTGCCGTCCCGGTCTTATCGGGAAAAAAATGGCGGTGCAGATAATCAAAAGGATTGCGGAGCTTGAACAGGAAGAATTCGAAGAGCTCTCATCGGAAGGGGAGGAATCATTATGAGCGACGGCGCTCTTTCACAGGATGAAATAGATGCTCTGTTGGCGGGGGTAGACACACCCAGTTCTGACAGCGGTTCCTCCGGCGGCGGCGGATCAGAAGGCGACCGGCAGGTGCTGCAGGATTTTCTTTCCTCAAATGCGGCGGCCCTGTCTTCCAACCTTTCCATGATGACCGGTTCCACCGTCACCCTCAAAGGCCCCGATGTTTCTTTCGTGGGCCGCGACACTTTTCTGGGACAGCTCCCCGACACCGTTACCGTGGTCAAGGCCGATTACAGTTCCGGGTTCCCCGGCGAACATATGTTTATCATGCCGGAAGACGCCGCAAAAAGCATCGCCAGTTTGATGAACAAAGAAGAAAACATCGAGCTGGACGAAATGGCCCTTTCCATGATCGGCGAATCAATCGGCACCATTGTGGGTACCCAGATCACCGCATTAACGGGAAAAACCGGCAACAAGTCCATCGCTAATGTGCCTCCCACCGCCACCAATGTGCCCAAAGCCGTGGCGGCTCTGCCCGGCGGCGACTTCGCTTTGGCCGCCTACCAGCTCGATCTGGGGGACGGTACTGCCCGGCAGTTCTGGGAAGTGTACGGTTCCGGCGTAGCGGCGGACATAGGCCAGTCCCTGCGGGGAGGCCCCGCCTCTCAGGCATCTCCAAAAGCCGCATCCAACGGCATGGGTATGGGCATGGGCATGGCAGGAATGCACCCCATGGGCGGCGGCATGATGGGACAGCCCACCAATGTGCAGGCGGTTCAGTTCCCCAGTTTGATGCAGGGCGTAACCGCCCAGGAACAGGGCAACATCGGTCTTATCATGGATGTTTTCATGGAGATGACCGTCGAGCTGGGCCGCACCCGGAAACTCATCAAAGAAATTTTGAGCATGGGCGAAGGAACGATCATCGAGCTGGATAAACTCGCCGGCGAGCCGGTGGATATTTTGGTAAACCACAAGCTCATCGCCAAGGGGGAAGTGGTGGTCATCGATGAAAACTTCGGCGTCCGGGTTACGGAAATTGTTTCTCCCATGGAAAGAATGAATGAATTAGGATGATATAAACCGGTTTAGCCAAAATTTTTGGAAAAACACCGGTGAAGCACTAGTATAAAAAAAAAAATCATGCTAAAATAATAATGAGATCAGTTTGTACTTGGGAGGGGAAAAACTGAAGTTTTTGCGCATGATCACGGGGGCAGCCATTCTGGTTGTCCTTCTGTTTAATAATTCATTTTTTCTCTCCGCCCAAACGCCGTCCGATAACGATACGGAAATAATAGCAGATACATCCGGGGATACGCCTGTAGATCCGCGCGCCGGTGAAAGCAGTTTCGTTCTGGGCGGAACGGCGGCGGCGAATCCGGCGGCGGTCCAGGGGCCTTCCTCGGTTTTTACCATCATCAGGATGCTGCTGGTACTGGCCCTGGCGGCGGCGGCGGTTTACGGTGTTGTCTTTTTTATAAAAAAAGCTAACCGGCCCCCAACGGATAAGGATCCTCACCTGCGGATTCTGGCCCGCTCTCCCCTGGGCGGCACTTCCCAGGCGGCGGTTTTGGCGGTGGGCTCCAAAGCCTGGCTCGTGGGGATCAGCGAGGGGAGCGTTTCCCTTATCACCGAAATTGAAGAAAAAGAAGCTCTGGACGCCATGTTTTTGACGGAGTCAGAGAGGAATGCTGAAACTAACCGCGTCCGTTTCCCCGACTTTGGTTCCCTCTTGCGAAAAGTCCGCGGTGATATTTCTCCCTCTCCCCTTCCTTCGGCCCAGAGCATCCGCAAACGCCGGGAAAAGATCCGGGGGCTTTAGCATGAAATACCTGCCCGCCAGGCTCCCAAGCCTTGTTTTTATCATTTTGTTTTTTCTGCTCCCCTCCGCGCCGGTTTTTTCCCAGACTGCGGTCCCCTTCCCGGGGATGTCCTCCCCGGGGACTCAGGCTATCCCCGATCCTCCGACTCCTCCCATCATCCCCTTTGTCGATTTAACGGTGCGGAACCCCGAGACGGGCCGGGAGGTGGCCTTTTCGTTACAGCTCCTTCTTCTGTTGACGGTGTTATCCCTGGCGCCAAGTATCATCATTTTGATGACGAGCTTTTTGCGGATCTCCATCGTGCTGGATTTTATCAAACGGGCCCTGTCGCTCCAGCAGGTGCCCCCCAATCAGGTGATTCTGGGCATCTCCCTTTTCCTGACGATCTTTATCATGTGGCCCACCTTCGACGCCATTTATCAGGATTCGCTCCGGCCCCTGGCCGACGGGCAGATCTCGGTGGAAGAGGCGTACCGGGGCGCCGAAGCTCCTTTACGAATTTTTATGTACAGCCAGATGCAGCGCAGTCCCGAAAATATCCGGCTTTTTATGTCCATGCGGGGCCTGGATACACCGGAAACTTTGGCGGATGTGCCCACCTATGTGTTAATCCCCGCGTTTATTCTCAACGAATTAAAAATAGCCTTTCGCATCGGGATACTTCTGTTTATTCCCTTTATCATAATCGACATGGTGGTGGCCAGCGCCCTCATGTCCATGGGGATGATGATGCTGCCGCCGGTGATGATCTCCATGCCCTTCAAGCTGATCCTTTTTATTCTGGTGGACGGCTGGAGCCTTTTGACAAGTCAACTGGTCCAGTCCTTTCACCTGGGGGGATAAATGAGCACAGGCGAAATTACGACCCTCCTGCGGGAAGGCATTTTTCAGATACTGCTGCTGGCCGCTCCGCTCTTGCTCTCGGCCCTTATTGTGGGGCTGGTGGTAGCCATTTTGCAGGCCACCACTTCGATACAGGAGCAGACCCTGACCTTTGTTCCTAAAGTATTGACGATCCTTTTAGTGCTGGCTATTTTGGGGGGCTGGATGTTTACCTCCCTGGGCGATTATACGATACGGCTTTTTGAAAAAATTCCGGATATGGCGGGGTAGGGGGAGATAGTGATTGAATCGGCGATTCTTGCTGAAATTTTAGCCTCCGCTCCGGCCTTTATCCTTATCGCGGTAAGAGCCCTGGCCATGATCGAAACGGCGCCCCTTTTGTCTTCCGATGCGATTCCCCAGATAGCGAAGGTTTCCCTGGCGGGTTTTGCCGCCTATGCCATCTTCCCCACCGCCGCTAGTAGCAGCATAGCGGCGGGGCCACTGGTGGCCTCGGATCCCTTCACGTTCAGCTTTCTTTTACTGATCATCGGAGAGGCGATCATCGGCATCATCATCGGGTTTTTTCTTACGATTATTTTCGCCGCCTTTGCCACGGCGGGTCAGTTTTTCTCCCTGCAAATGGGTTTCGGCGCATCGGAAACCTTCGACCCCCTGGCCCAGACGGAAAATCCCCTTTTGGGCCAATATCTGAACCTCGTGGCCATGCTGGTTTTTCTTTCCCTCGAAGGGTTCCGGGAACTTTTTCTCGGGGGCTTCCAGCGGTCCATCCAGACCATCAACATTGTTTCTTTGACGGCGGGACGGGAAGTGGTGACGGGTATGCTCCTTTCGGGGCTGTCCCGGCTTTTTCTGGATGCCATTATCATCTCCATGCCTATTTTGGGGACCCTTTTTCTGGTTTCCCTTTCCACGGGGCTTATCTCCAAAGCGGCCCCGCAGATCAATATTCTTTCCGAGGGCTTCCCCATCTCTATCTCCGTGTCCTTTATTTTGATCTGGGCAACACTGCCCTTCATGGTGGATGCCTTCGGCCGGGTGATAGGTTCCGGGTTTGAAACTCTTTCCTCCCTGTATATAAAAATCGGGGGCGGCGTATGACGCAGACCTTCGATCTGATGATCGACCTCCAGTGGTTTGCCGCCGAAGATGAAGGGCGCACCGAGGAGCCCTCAGAATATAAAATCCAACGGGCCCGGGAAGAAGGCCGGGTCGCCAAAAGCCAGGAGCTTGTGGGCGCGCTGGTGCTTTTTGTTCCCGCCGTCATGCTCCTTTTTTTGGCCCCTTCCATGCTGCGGACCTGTGTGGAGATGGTCCGGTTTTTTCTGCTCCGGGCGGCGGAGCTTGATCCCATACACGATAAGCTTATCCTGAATGTTTTTTACCGGTACCTTCTCCGGCTGGCGGTCCCCATTGTCGCCGTGGCCATGGTGTCGGCAATTTTCGCCAATCTGGTGCAGACCGGTTTTATCTTTACCACCAAACCTTTGACGCCGGATTTTTCCCGGGTCATTCCCCGGTTCGGCCGTTATTTTCAGCGGACCCTTTTTTCCGTGGAAGGGCTTTTTAACTTTTTCAAATCCATCGTAAAAATGGGCATCATCGGCGCCGTGGCTTTTTTCCTTATCAGTTCACGGTTCAGCGAGTTGACCAATTTGCAGACCGCCAGTCTGTGGCAGGGGGTCCGGATCGTGGCTTCCATGACCGTCCAAATGATGATCATCGTGTCGCTGCTGTTGCTCCTTCTTTCTATTCCCGATTATATGTTTCAGCGCTGGCAGTACCGGGAATCCCTAAAAATGAGTAAACAAGAGTTGAAAGAAGAGCATAAAATGTACGAAGGGGATCCCATGATCCGTTCCCGGATCCGTTCACGGTGGCGGGAGCTTTTGAGCCAGAACCTGGCGGCTAATGTACCCCGGGCGGATGTGGTGATCACGAACCCGACCCATTACGCCATCGCCCTGGAATACGATCAGTCAAGGATGATGCCCGCCCCCCAGGTTATTGCCAAGGGAGAGGACGAGCTGGCCCTGCGGATCCGCCGCCTCGCCGAAGACAACGGGGTGCCGGTGGTGGAAAACAAACCTTTGGCCCGGGCCCTCTACGCCCAGACCGAGGTGGGGGATTATGTGCCGCCGCCTTTTCTGGAAGCGGTGGCGCTGGTGCTTGCCAAGGTTTGGGATATTAACGAAAAGAGGCGGAAGGCGAGGCTGGAGCAGGAAGCCCGGGATCAGCGGCAACAAGCCGCCGGGTTTTAAAGGTTTTAAGGAGCAATAATTATGGCCGATGCGGCAAGGGTAGAACGGACAGGTAATTCAGGCAGGGCGCCGGGCAGTGGGACCATCAGTCTCCCCCCCGTGCCTCAGCTCGTCATGCCCTTTGTGGTAGTGCTGGTGGTAGTGTTGTTGCTCATCCCCCTGCCCACGGTGCTTCTGGATATGTTCATGGCCATGAACCTGGTGTTTTCACTGGCGGTGCTTCTCATCGTCCTGTACAGCAAAAAGGCCACGGACTTTAACAGTTTTCCCACCATACTGCTGATAGTCACCGTCTTCGGCCTTTCGCTGAACGTTTCTTCCACCCGGTTGATCCTCACCCAGGGCGCCCGGTTTGACGGCCGGATGATCCGGGCCTTTTCATCTTTTGTCGTCGGGTCCGGCGGCTCCGAAAGCCTCGTGGTGGGGGCTATCATCTTTATCATAATTATAGCGGTGCAGGCCATCGTTATTACCAAAGGCGCCACCCGTGTTTCCGAAGTGGCGGCCCGTTTTGCCCTGGACAGCCTCCCGGGCAAACAGATGGCCATTGACGCGGAATACAGCGCCAACGCCATCACCGAGGAAGAATCCCGCCGGCGGAAGGCAGAGTTGCAGCAGGAAGCGGATTTTTACGGCGCCATGGACGGTTCGAGTAAATTTATCTCCGGCAACGTCAAGGTGGGAATTTTTATCACCGTGGTGAATATCCTCGGCGGCATCATTGTCGGGGCCGCCATTCACGGCGAAACTCTCGGTACGGCGGTGGGAACCTATATATCTTTTACGATTGGCGACGGTCTCCTCTCCCAGTTTCCGGCGCTGCTGGTGTCCACCGCCATGGGCATTATGGTGACCCGTTCCGCCACTGTTGGGGATCTGGGGCAGGAGGTGGCCGCCCAGTTTACCCGGGATGCGCGGGTGTACTGGATCTGCGCCGTGGTCCTTACCGGCTTTGCCCTGTTGCCGGGTTTCCCCTGGTACGTACTTCTTCCCATGGCCGTTCTGGTGGGCTTTTATGCCTGGCGGCTCACGGTAAAGCACCGGGCCGCCGTGGCTTTTAAGGACATGATGGGCAAGACCGCCGATGCGGCCAAAAAAAGCCGGGAAGACACGGGGGAACAGCAAAAAGTGGTTCCCCTGGACGCCATCTCCCTGGAGCTTGGCTACGGTCTTATTCCCCTGGTGGACAAGGATCAGGGGGCGGAGCTTCTGGACCGGCTTCAGGGGGTCCGCCGTACATCGGCGCTGGACTTGGGTCTTGTGATCCCCCTGATCCGTATCGTGGACAATATAGGCCTTGATTCCTCGGAATACTGTTTCAAGATTAAAGGGGTCAGCGTGGGCCGGGGGAAGATCCGCAAGGGCTATTACCTCTGCATCAATCCGGGGCAGGTAAAGGAAGAGCTCCCGGGAGAAAAAACCGTGGACCCCACCTTTGGCATTCCCGCGGTATGGCTCAGCGAAGAAAAGCGGGACGAGGCGGAACGGGCAGGGTATACCGTGGTGGACGGTCCTTCCCTTATCGCCACCCACCTTACCGAAATTATCAAACGTCATGCGGCGGAAATTCTGGGCCGTCAGGAAACGCAGGCTATTCTGGATGATCTTAAAACCAATTTCCCGGTGGTGGTGGAAGAAGCCACCAAGGCGGTTACCCTCGGGGGCATACAGAAGGTTCTCCAGTCCCTGCTCAAAGAACAGATCTCCATCCGAAACATCGTTACCATTCTGGAGGCCATCGCCGATTATGCCCCCCATTCACGGGAAAATTTCTTCCTCACCGAAAAGGCCCGGCAGGCCCTGGGCAGCCAGCTTTGCCATCAATATGCGGATGATAAACAGATCCTCCATGTGCTTACCATCGATCCCGCCCTGGAACAAAAGATCGTGGAGAGCCGGCTGGATACCAACACGGGGTCCATCATGGCGGCCCTTGATCCGAAGCTGCAAAACGCGTGGGTCAAGGCGGTAACAAGGGCGGTTCAGGCGGTGCAGGAACACGGTTATCAGCCGCGGATCCTCTGCACCGAGGCGGCCCGGTATCTGGTCAAATCATCCCTTTTCCGGGAAATGCCGGAACTAGTGGTGCTTTCGGTGCCGGAGATCGTCCAGGATATTACGGTAGAGTCGGTCGGAGTAATCCGGCTTGAGCAATAACAAAACAGGATTAAGGAACAGGTATGCCGGAATATTTTATTGAACAGGCTTTGACCATCAGCGAATGTAAACGGAAGATCCGTGAAAAATACGGGGATGGGGCGCAGATCATGATGCAAAAGTCCATCCGCATGGGGGGCATCTTCGGGCTTTTCGCCCGGGACGGAGTGGAGCTTACGGGGATAATTCCGCAGGCCCGGGCGGAGGGCATCGGCCTCTATGCCAATGCCGCCGGGAACCGGTACTACGGCGCCTCTCCGGTTTCCCTGCCTGGTTCTCCCGGCGAAAATATTCTTCCCGCCAGAAAGCCGCTGGATTTTGAGGAAGAAAAGAAAAAGGTTATCGCCGCGGCAAATCCGAATAAGGATACGGATATACAAATTGTTTTAAGCGAAGTGCGGAACCTCCATAAAAAGCTGGATGCATCCGCCGCCGCCGCAAAAACCGATGAACACCCCACCATCGTTAAGATCGAAGACACCCTTGTGTTGAACGATTTTTCCCCTTCCTACCGGCAGAATATTCTGGAGCGGATCAGAAAAGAATTTTCCCTGGAAGCGCTGGAAGATTTTGATACGGTCCAGCAAAAAGTGGTGGAATGGATCGGTGAAAGCATAGGCATTTACCGGGAAGAAAGATTTCAGCGGCGTCCCCGGATCATGGTCCTGGTGGGGCCCACCGGGGTGGGGAAAACCACCACCGTGGCAAAACTGGCGGCCAGTTTCAAACTGGGGAATAACAAACAGCCGCCCCGGGAGGTCAGGCTTATCACTATCGATGGTTTTCGCATCGGCGCCGAAGAGCAGATCACCAAACTTGCCCACTATATGGATGTTCCCATCAATTATGCGGATAATTATGATCAGTTAAAAAAGATCATCGCGGTGAATTCCGATGGGGTGGATATGATTCTGATAGATACCATAGGGAAAAGCCCCCGGGATTCGGCCAGTTTGGGGGAGATGAAACAGTTTCTCGATGCCTGCGGTTCTTTTGCCGAAATTCACCTGACCGTGGCGGCGCCCACCAAAACCAGCGATCTGGAAGAAATATTCCGGCAGTTTGAACCCTTTAATTACCAGTCGGTGATCATCACCAAAATGGATGAGACCGTGCGGGTGGGGAATGTGGTGAGCGTTCTTGCCGAACGGGGAAAAAAAGTTTCTTATATCGCCGACGGACAGAAGGTTCCCGCCGATATTCAAAAAGCGGCCGTGATTCAGTTTCTCTTGAACCTCGAGGGGTTCAGGATTAACCGGGGGAAAATTGATAAACTCTTTCCCCAGGACGGCTCTGAAAAAAATCAGTGGAGATAGGCATGGAAGATCAGGCGGAAAAACTGCGGGAAATTATGGGCCGCAAAAAAGAACCGGATGAAAGCCCTCAAGTTACGGGACAGAGCCGGGGGCGGGAAGCGAGAAAGGCCCGGATCATCACCGTTACCAGCGGTAAGGGCGGCGTGGGGAAGACCAATGTGTCGGTCAACATGGCGCTGGCCTATGCCCGGCTGGGGAAAAAAGTGGTGGTCATGGATGCGGATTTGGGCCTGGCCAATGTGAACGTTATGCTTAACATCATCCCCAAATACAACCTCTACCACGTGATCCGCAAACAAAAAACCATGCGGGAAATTCTTCTGGAAACCGATTACGGGATCTCCATCGTGGCGGGGGCGTCGGGCTTTTCGCAAATTGCCAACCTCAGCGACGAGGAGCGGCAGAATTTTATTAACGAGCTGGAAACGCTTTCCAATGCGGATATTATCATCATAGACACCAGCGCGGGAGTGTCCCGGAGCGTTTTGGATTTTATCGCCGCCGCCGATGATGCGGTGATCATCACCACCCCGGAACCCACGGCCATCACCGACGCTTACGGCATCATCAAAATTATCGCCTCCGAATACGAGGGCCTTAACATGGGCTTAAAGCTGGTGGTAAACCGGGTCAAGACTGCGGCGGATGCAAAAAAAGTGGCGGACCGGATGACCAATATCGCCGGGCAGTTCCTTAACCTCAAGGTGGATTATCTGGGTTTTATTTATGATGATGCGGTGGTATCCCAGGCGGTATTGCGGCAGAAACCTTTTATGGTCATCGATCCAAAATGCAAAGCTTCCCTCTGCGTCCAGCACATTGTGGACCGGATGGAAAAAAGTGAAATTCGGGAAACCGCCGGTTTCGGGAATATGCTTAAGCGGCTTTTCGGCCGCCCGAGCTGAGGGTGATCTGTGTTTGATATTAAAATCAGCGGGGCCGTCGCCGCCATAGCCTTCATCCTTTCCTTGATTCTGGGGGTGGCCAGCGGGGCCGCCCTGGGGGTTATTTTTTTGAGGGCGATTATTTTTGCCCTGGTGTTTTTTGTCATTGTTTCCGGGGCTTATATCCTTATTTCCCGGTTTATGCCCGAGTTTTTTGACGGATCCGGCGGATCTGCTGCCGGCAAGGCTACCGGTACCCGGGTAAATATCACCCTGGACGACGGGGATGACATTGCCGGGCAGAATGCGGCGGTCCCCGACGGCGGCCTTGAATCTTCCGGTGGGGATGAGCTGGGGGATATTTCCAGTATAACCGGGGATTCGTCTTCCGGGGAGGCCTTTACGGGGCTGGATCAGAAAGCCCAAGATGGATATACTGTAAAGGGGGTGGCGGAAGAAAGTCCCTTTGGGGAGGATCTTGTTCCTCCGCCTGTGGGTGCTTCACCTGCGGCAGGGGCTTCCTCGCCTTCCGAAGATGATTTTGGAGAGGCTGCGGACGAGGCGCTGCCGGATCTGACCGCCCTGGCCGGGGCCTTTAGCGGTCTCGACGAGGATGCGGGAAATGTGCCGTCGGAACAAAGCCCGGCCCGGCCGTTTTCTACCAGCGGGAAGCCGCAGAAGTTTGAAGGGGATTTTAACCCCAAGGAATTGGCCGAGGCCATCCGGACTACACTAAAAAAGGATAAGGGATAAGATATGGGGAGCGTCCCCCTGGAACAGAAAACCGAAGATGGACTCTGGCAGCAGTACCGCGCCACCAAAGATCTGAAAATTCGGGAAACCTTTATCAAACAGTACGCTCCGCTGGTAAAATATGTAGCCGGCAAAGTCGCCGTAGGTATGCCCCATAATGTGGATTTTGATGACCTCGTGGGCTTCGGTGTTTTCGGCCTTCTGGACGCCATCGACAAGTTTGATGTGGATAAAAATGTAAAATTCAAAACATACGCGGTAACAAGGATCCGGGGCGCCATTTTTGATGAGCTCCGTTCGATAGACTGGGTTCCCCGGTCGGTGCGGCAGAAAACCCGCGAGGTGGAAGATGCCATCGGTTCACTGGAAGCCCAGCTGGGCAGAACCGCCACGGATCATGAAATCGCCGATTCCCTGGGGATGGACGAAAATGAATTCCTCAAAACCATGATGAAGATTTCCGGAACCTCCATCCTTTCCCTGAATGACGTGTGGTTTTCCGGCGATGAAAATGATCGGGTTTCCATAGGGGACAGCATAGAATCCCCCGCCAGCCTCAACCCGGAGGTGGAAGTTGAAAAGAACGAAATTCGCCGGGTAATAGTGGAGGCCATCAACGATCTTCCCGATAAGGAAAAGAAGATACTGGTGTTGTATTACTATGAAGATTTAACCTTAAAGGAAATTGGGCAGGTGCTGGAAGTAACCGAATCCCGGGTATCCCAGCTTCACACCAAGGCCATAAGCCGGCTGCGGTCCCGCCTGACCAATATGCGCAAAGGAATCGTGTAGGTCCAGGAGTTTATCGGATGGTCGATTTTGTCCAGCTTCAGCAATTAATGAAAGAGCAGTTGGATCAGGATCGGACTATCAAAACGGTTGATGCCAATGGCTCCACCCTGGAAGCGGCGGTGGCGGAAGCGGCGACCCTGCTGGATCTTCCGATCCGGCGAATTCAATATGAAATTGTCGATAAGGGTTCTCCGGGTTTTATGGGCACCGGGAAAAAAGAATGGAGGATCCGCGCTTATGAGAGGGTCTTCATCGACAGTGATACGCTGGACGATCTTTACGAAGGGCCCGCGCCGGAATATGTGCTGCCCCTGGTGGAAGACAAAGACGGTGATGTTTTTGTGCAGCTTACGCCCGAGGGGGATGTGTTCCTCAAAGTGACCCGCCCGGTGGGTGAAGGCCAGTTTGTCGATGATGAACAGGCCTTTTACGCCCTGGAAAACCGCGATGTTAAAATCTTTGACCGTGAGCTGGTGCACAATGCGGTAAAAGCCGCCGAAGGGGACTATGTCAGGGTGGGCGAATACCAGCGCCTTCCCGGTAACGACAGCGTCGCCACGGTGGAAATTCTGGATCAGGAAATGAAGGCCGCCATCGTGGTTACCGCTCCCCGGCTCGGCGGCAGTGATATTCCCGTGGAAGAATACCAAAAACTGCTTAAAAGCCAGGGCATTGTCTTCGGCATCAACGAAGAGTTTCTCAGCGATTTTGCCGACAGGCCGGTATATGACGAAAGTGTTGTGGTCGCCGAGGGGGCTCTGGCCGTGGACGGCCGGGATGCGTATATCAAATATAATTTTGATGAGGATCAAACCAAGGTGCATCTGCGGGAAGGCAGTAACGGCCAGGTCGATTTTAAGGAACTTAACATCATCCAGAATGTGGTGGCGAACCAGCCTCTGGCAAAAAAAATCCTCGCCGAGAACGGCGTCAATGGGCATACCGTTACCGGCAAAGGGTTCCCCGCTAAAGAGGGGCGGGACCGGGATTTGCCCCTGGGTAAAAATGTTCATCTGGCGGAAGACGGTGTCACTATCATCGCTGATATGAGCGGCCAGGTGATCCTCTCCGGGGGAAAAATAAATGTGGAGCCCGTCTACACCGTTTCCGGCGGTGTGAACCTGAAAACCGGAAACATCATTTTTCTGGGGACGGTTATCATCAATGGCAATGTGGAGCCCGGTTTTTCCGTCAAGGCTTCGGGGAACATCGAGATTTCCGGCACCGTGGAAAAGGCCGAGCTGGACGCCGAAGGGGACATCATTGTCCATCAGGGAATCACCGGCAAAAGCGACGGCGTTATCCGCTCGGGCCGGTCCATCTGGGCCCGGTTTATCGAAAATGCCCAGGTGGAAGCGGGAAACATGGTGGTGGCCTCCGACGGCATCATCAACTCCCGGGTGGATGCCTTCAAGCGGATCATCTGTCAGGGCAAGCGGGCCCATATTGTGGGCGGCAAGCTGCGGGCATCCGAAGAGATCAACGCCAGTGTTCTCGGCAGTCCCACCAGCGGCACCGAAACGATCTGCGAAGTGGGGGTAGATCCCAAAAGTAAAAAACGGTTAGAAGCCCTTAACATTCAGAGGACCGATACCGAAAAGCAGATGGATGAAACCCAGCGCAACATTCAAACCCTTATCAACATAAAAAAACAGCGGAAGTCTCTGCCCGAAGACAAGGAAGCTTCCCTGCAGGAATTGATGGAAAGCCGCAATATGCTGATGACGGACCTGGCGAAAATAAACGAAGACATGGCCAATGTGCAGGCATATATCAACGGGTTAAAGTCCGTGGGAAAAGTTTCCGCTTCCTCCAAGGTGTATCCGGGGGTTAAAGTTTATATCAAGGATGCCTGTGAAATAGTAAAGACCGATTACAAGGCCGTCACCTTTGTGATAGAAAACGGCCTCGTGCGGGTGAAAAAATACGAAGAACCTGACGAAGAAGCGACCCGGGGGCCCGATGGCTATACAACCGATTGATCTCCAGGGCCTCCTTACCCAGATCGACAAGGTGGGTAAAAACATGGCCTTCCAGCATGAGGGCATGAAGATTCAGCAGGCCCTTCAGGGTATGCAGAGCCAGCAGCGCACCGATGAACAGATACAATCGGTGAACGAGGCCCAGGATACCGGCGAGGGAGGAGCTGAAAAAGTAAAGGACCGGCGGAGCCGCGGCAGATCCGCCGAGGAAGAAAGAGGAGGAGGAAAATCCGCTGCCGGCAATTCCGGGGACCCGGAGGAGGAAGATGGCCGTGTCATTCGGGATCCGGCTCTGGGGAAACACGTGGATTTTAGCGGTTAAAAATTATGAATCTATCTTTTTTTATTTCCCTTTTGTGTTTTTTTTCATGTGTCATTTTTTTTATCTGGTGCCGGTCTTACCTGAAACGGCGCACCGGAGAGGAGCGGATCCTCGCGGATTTTCGGGACGAGGTGAATGAAATCCTCGCGGAAATTGACGAGAAAACCGACCGGGATTCTCTCCTGGTGGAAGAACGGATAGCGCGGCTAAAAAAAATTCTGGACGATACGGACAAAAGGATCGCCCTCTATGTCCGGGAGCTGGAGAACCGGGGGAAACAGGAACAGACCTATGCGGAGCTGGGGAAAAACCGCCTGCGTATTATCAACCCGCCGGAGCCGGAGCCCCGGAGCGAAGCGTCGGCCCTGCCGGTGGCCTTGCCGGTGCCAAAGCCGCAGCGCCCCCGGAAAAGCCGGCCGAAGAAGCAACCCGTCCCCCAGCAGGCGGCGGAAATGGCCCGTGGAGGCTTATCCCCCGGCCTTATCGCCTCCCATTTGGGAATCAGCATCTCCGAGGCCGAACTGGCCGCCGCCATGTCCGGCGCTAAAGCTCCTAAAGCTGGAAGCGGGCCCCAAAACTGACCCCATAGGCGCCGTCGAAGAAGTTATAGAGTCCGGTAAAGTCCAAACGGATGACGGCCAAATTGAAGGACGCTCCGCCAAAAACCCGGCAGCTCCATCCGGTAACTTCCTCAATAGAGGAAAATCCCTTGTCGGATATATCGTCAATATAATCTTTCGCGCTTTCCAGCCCGGCGGGACCACCAATGATATTAACAGGAGCCTTAACCTCGTAGCCAGCCTTTGACCATGCATGACTGGCGCCGAGCCCCAGATACGGGGTAATGATGAGAAAAGATCCGGAAATCTGGGCCTTAAAGTCCAGGCTGAAAGTTTCCCACACAAATCCCACCGTTGGATCAGTCACCGATAAGGTGTAACTATTGCCATCGTATTCATAGTTGAAGGAAGGCGCCTGATCAATTTTTTGCGAAAGTCCGCCGCTCATATAGTTTACCCCCACACCGACAGAAAGGGGCAGTAAAGCGCCTTTTTTGAAGATCGCATAGCGGATATCACCGCCAAGGAGCAGGGAATTTATCGATGTATTGGAAATGTCTATGGGCGGCAGATACCCCACCTTAAACCCCACATCAAAGGGCAGTATAAAGCCGCCGATTCGGCCCTCTACGGTGTAGTTGGGAGATGGCACCCCGCCCCAGTTTAGCGCATCGGGGATGGCAGGGCCAAAGAGCTTCATCAAGTCATTAAAGGAGTCGAATTTCATGGTGGTGAACCCCATGGACACCCCGACCCCGAAGTGGGGCGGCAGCCCCAGAAACTGCCCGATATGGGCATCGGACCAGTTAAGCCCCAAGGATGCGTTAAAGGGCAGAGACTTGGCCAGATCCCCGGAGAATGATTTTACAGCCCCCTTTAAATCGTCCAATTCCCCGGAAAAGGCCGGAGCAAGGACGAAAAATCCCAAAACGACGACGACAAGGGCTTTTTTTACCCCAACCAGTGATTTTTTCATTGAAAACCTCCATCAGTAAGACATCTACTACCAATATATACAACCTGAACATAAAAAACAATGTTTTGGAAAAATTCGTTCCGGGGGCTTGACATTTTTTCTGAAAATAGGATATAAAGGTTTTATGTCCTACGGACCTTAGGTCCTACGGACTTTAGGTCCGACGCCACCTTAGCTCAGTTGGTAGAGCAGCAGACTGAAAATCTGCGTGTCTGGAGTTCAATTCTCCGAGGTGGCAAAAAGTTTTCTGTAAGTTGTTATTTTACAAGGACTGAATCTATCATTAATGATTGGATCCGCCAAATTACTCGATCACCGATACTTTGACGGCCCGGTAGCGGGGGCCTTCTTCCTTTTTACTCCGTTCGATATCCTCTTCCCGGAGGTATTTTACCTGTAAGCCGGGTTTTAGCTCGTTAAAGTCCCTGTTTTCCAGACTGTTGAAGTGAAAAAACACATTGTTGCACTGCCGGTCTTCGATAAAGCCGAAGCCGTCTTTGACGCTCTGGATCACCGAGAAAAAATATTCGCCACCGCCTTCCCCGCCTGAGTCGGAGGAGGGGGCGGAATTCTTTTCCCGTAAGGGGTAGAGGTTGTCGGTGTTGAATTTCTCCGGGACAAAGAGGTTTTTTACAAATTCATCTTCGGGGAAATTGTCGATCTGTCCAGCCATGGGAATGGGGTAGTACACTTCTTCCATCAACTGGGCCGAGGTTTTTGTCTGCTCGGTCAGGCCATTCTCGTTGATGTAGGCAAAGTCCCAGCTTACCAGCATTACCAGGGTTCCCAGAATGTTCAGCTTCCGGACCAGGGGCACATAGTCCCCGTCCCCGGCGATAAGGACCAGAATATCAAAACGTTTGTACTGGGCCAGCTCGTAGGCCTCCAGGGCCAGCCATACGTCTATCCCTTTTTCCTGGAGAGAATTGTTTTCCCCCATCCTGAGGGGCAGGTAGTGGGTAACGACATTTTCCCGCATAAGGATATCCTCAAAGATCCGTTCGTTCTGGACCTTGTCGCCCATCTGTTTTGCCGAGGAACGGCCCCTGAAGTAGTGGGTATCCACGATCCGGCACTGCCGTATATCACTGCCGGAAACCTTGGCCACCTCGTTGCGGATAAACTCCTGGAGCCCCGAAATGCTTATCCGCGATTTTTTTGAATGTTCATACTTGTAATAATTACTTACTTTGTAAAAATAATAACCATCATAAAATATACCAATCCGTACTAAATCTTTCATAACTATAGTATAATCAATTAAGCCCTTTTTGCCTAGGAGGAATTTATGGGGAAAAATGAATTTGCGGTGGTTTTGATGGAAAAAATCAGCGCCGCCCGCCACTGCGTTGCCCTGACCGGCGCCGGGGTCAGCACCCTTTCGGGGATCCGGGATTTCCGGGGCAAAAACGGCCTATACAATGACGGTTCGCTGGATGCGGAAAAAATATTCGATATCAACTATTTTTATGAAGATCCTTCATTTTACTATAAAGCCGCCGCTTCCTTTATCTATAATCTGGATGAAAAAAAGCCTTCGATAGTCCATACCGTTTTGGCAAAGCTGGAAGCCGGGGGCCTCCTCAAGTCGCTGACGACTCAGAATATCGATCTGCTCCACCAAAAAGGCGGGAGCCGCCGCGTCATAGAGATCCACGGTTCCCCTTCGATTCACTACTGTCTCCGCTGCGCAGGGGTGCGGGTTTCTTTTGAGGAAGCCGCCGCAAAAGTGAAAGCCGGGGAGCTCCCCCGCTGCCCCCAGTGTAACCGGGTACTTAAACCGGCGATCACCTTCTTCGGCGAAAGCCTCCCCGTTGATGCCCTGCGGGAGGCCACGGCGGAGGCGCAAAAAGCCGACCTGATGCTGGTCCTCGGCACGAGCCTTACGGTGCAGCCCGCCGCTTCGTTGCCCGAGTACACCCTGCGAAACGGCGGCGAAATCATCATCGTCAACAATATGCCCACGCCCCTGGACCGCCGGGCCCTTCTCCATTTTGATGAGTTAGGCGAGGTGTTTGAAGGGCTGGGAAAGATTCTGTAGCCCGCATGGCGCATAAAGACAGCAGGGGATCATAGTGCCATACGGCGCGGCGGTTGTGTCAGGGGGGCCGTATTGATTATCATTATCCCATGAATATCGCTTTTGGTCATTCAAACACGGATTTTGACTGCCTCGGCTCCCTCATCCTTATCAAAAAACTCTTCCCCGATTACCGGTTGATCCGGAGCAATCACATCAGCCCCGCGGCGCGGAACCTTTTTGATTTTTACGAAGGTTATTTTGATTTTCTGACTCCCAAGGATCTGGACGGGGAGAGGATAGACCGGATCATCATCGTGGATACCTGCATGGCCGAGCGGGTGGCGGAGTACCTTACCCACATACGAGACTCGGACCCGGAGATTCTGATCTACGATCATCATGATACCGGGGGCTGTAACATCCTGGGGGCCCGGGTTGCCGGGGCTCCGCTGGGGGCCAACACTTCCTATTTGGGGAGACTGGCTATGGCGAAGAGCCTCGTCCTCAGCCCCGAGGAAGCCACCATCGCCCTGACGGGGATCTACGCCGACACGGGCAGGCTTATCTACGAGAATGTTCGCCGGGACGATTACGAAGTGGCGGCCTGGCTTTTGGATATGGGGGCTTCCCTTAAACTGGTGCAGTCGTTTCTGGAAGTTGTTAAGGAAGACGAACAGATCGAAGTGATGAACCGCCTTTTACAAAAAAATACCCGAAGTATCATTCAGGGCCACGAGGTGCTTTTGAGTTACCTTGAACTGGAGGAAAATGTTTCCGGCCTGGCGGCGGTGGTGGAAAAGGTGATGGATGTGGAAAATCCCGATGCCTGTTTTTCGGTGTTTTATATCGTCAAAAATAAAACCATTTTACTTATCGCCCGGAGTCAGCGGTCGGCCATAGACCTTCACCAGATCCTCCATGTTTACGGCGGGGGAGGGCATCAGGGGGCGGCTTCGGCCCAGATAAAAGATCGGGAAGGGCCGCTCTTTTACGAGGAATTTCTGGCCTACCTGGAAACTTCCCTGACACCGGCGGTCCGGGCCGGGGACATTATGACCCGCGAGGTGGTCAGCGTTCACGAGAGCCGTTCCCTGATGGAAGCTTCACAAATGATGGAAGAGTCCGATCATTCGGGGATGCCGGTTTTGAATGATGAGGGAACGGTGACGGGTTATATCGGCCTTAAAGATATTATGAAGGGGCGCAAAGCCGCCGCGATGAAGTCCCCGGTAAGGGCCTACATGGTCAAACCCGCTATTTCTGCGGTGGAAAATATCACCATGCGGGAAGTGGAAAGGCTTTTCTTCAAACACCACATCGGCCATCTGCCCATCGTGAACGAAGGGAAGCTCACCGGCATTGTTTCCCGTTGGGATTTTCTCCAGTACCAGAAACGGAGGAATTACTACGAATAAAAACCACCCCGGTTTCAATACCACATAACGGCCATAGCCGCTCCGAGTACCCTACTTTTCCCGGTTTTTCCGCTGATTTCTGTATAATTGGACGATAGAGGCCACCATCGAAACACCCAGGGCCTGGGCAATTTTGACTGCCACATCGGCGGAAGGTATATTCCCCCGCACATTAAGGTAATTATCCAGCGTATGTTTGCTTATCCCCGCCAGATCGGCAAGCTCTTTGACCAAAATACCCTGATAAGCCAGCTCGGATTTCAGGTTTTCTTTGAATCCCATCATCCTGAGCATATGCTAAACAACATAATTTCGGCTTGCAAAATATTCATATTTGCGGTATAAATAGTTACCAGAATATGCGATTTCGCATATCAAATCTGATTCGATAATGCGCTAAACAGCATAAGAAGGGTGTTGATGGAAAAGCGGCTGGTTTTGGCGGTGTTGACATTGTGCCTGTCCGTGGGTATGGCGGGGGCAAAGGACAATCTTGCGGTTCTGCCCTTTTCAGGCGGCGCAGGGGATGAGGGTGAAGCCATCGCCGAGCGGTTTTCTTTTAGCCCGGACTTAAGCGCAGTTTTCAATATCATCCCCCGGACCAGTATTTCCCGGGCTATAGGCAGCGAGCAAAGTTTTCAAATGGAAACAGGCATGACCGACCCGGACACTATCGCTGCCCTTGGTAAACAGCTCGGCGCAAAATACGTGGTAGCGGGTAATATCGCCCGGCTGGGGAAGCGAAATCTTTTAATAATTTCTATCATTAAAATTGATGACCTGCGTCAGATAGCCGGAGACATTCAGACCTATACCCGAATTGAGGAATTACAAAGCAAACTGCCGTCCATGGCGCGGAATATCATTAAAGCTACAAAAATTGACGCAGCAAAACTTACTAAACTGGCTGTTGTGCCGGTTGAGCTGGGGGATAATATCGAGCGCCGGGTTGCCGACACGCTGGCGCAGATACTTTCGATCAATTTTGTCAGGAGCGGCAAATACGCGGTGTATCCCCGTACCCAAAGTCTGAAACAAGTGCAGGACGAATATAAGAATCAGACAAGCGGCATTACATCAGATGAACACGTTGTTGATATAGGTAAGGGGGATAATCCCCGTCTGGTACTGGCGGTGACGGCGCGCAGTTTGGGATCGCAGAATATGTTCAATGCATCCATTATACACCTGGAATCCGGGGCTCAGGAAATGGGAAACTTCGTTAATTACAACACACTGGATGACGGCATCGCAGCCATGGCGGAACTGGTGAAGAAACTAACCGGAGTTTCCGTTTCGCCCGGTTCAACCGGCAATTCCGCTGTGGCAGGGAACCTTGGCATTGGCGCGATGAACCTTGCCCTGGGGCTCGGCTCTTTTACCCAAAAGGACTGGGCCGGCGGCATCACCCTCTTGGGCGGATACGCCGCCGCCGCCGGGCTTATCGCCTGGGAATTGTCCCTTGAATACGAAGACGATTTGGCGGGTATTCCCGGCGCGGTTGGGCTCGGTGTGGCGGGCCTTACTGCGGCCTATGGTTTTATCCGCCCCTGGTTATATCACAAAAACCCTGCTGCGGTTTCCCTGGCGGACAGGATTCAGATAGGCTTTGTTCCGGAAAAGCCGGGCACGGCGGTGCAGCTTTTATACACGTTAAGTTTTTAAGGGGGGATGCACAAAAGGGGGGATGCACAATATGAAGAATGTTAAACAGAGGCTTGTGGTGCTGCTGCTGTTGTGCGTTCTGGTGCTTGCGCTGGCGGGCTGCAAAAACTTTTTCCATCCCGATGGGCCTAATGCCCCGGAGATTCCTACAGAAAAAACCTTTGTACAGTTCAATAACCTTGAGGTTTTCCCGGTTACGGTCTATAGCGATACTTCGCGGCTAAACAAAATCGCCGATGTGGGAGTCGGGAAAACCGCGACGGTGGAAGCCGCTCCCAGCCCCTCGGGAACGTCGTTTTACCCACGCTACCACTTGAACGTTGAAAACATACCAATACCCCCCTACGACGGCGAAGTCATTATAGCGCGGATAGACGAGAAACGAACCAACCAGGTGGCCATTCCCCCACTGGAAGCCATAGAAGCCGGAGACGCCTTCATAAAGCTGGAAAATGCAAGTACTGCTTATTCATTGACAATGAAAAAGGGCAGTGTGGAAATGTTCCCCATTGGCAGCGGTTCTACTATTGTTATGCAGAATGAAACCGCGGGCTACAGTATTCCTCCGGGAGCAATTTCCGGTTATTCGCTTTTAAGGAACCCTTCAACCGCAGTCGCGTTTCCCTCGGGGTTAACCGAGTTCAGGGCAGGTTATATTTATCTGCTCCGTTATGACGGCGCCGCCCTTACGCTAACGGAAGCGGAAAAACCGGTTTTCCAGTTACGGCACACGGTAAGATACGATGCCAATGGAGGCAGCGGGTCCGTGCCGCCTCAACAGGCGGTAATTCAAGGTTCCGGCGTTGCAGCGGCGGGTCAGGGCAGCTTGTCCAAGGTCGGGCATACGTTTAATGGCTGGAACACCAATGCTAACGGTTCAGGGACGGTTTATGCCGCCGGCTCCTCTATAATGCCAACCGCAAACATCACCCTCTATGCCCAATGGTCGGCTATTACCTACACGATAAACTACCACGCCAACGGTGCAAGCGGGACTACGCCATCGCCACAATCGGCAACGTATGGGGAAAGCCGTACCATTTCCAACGAAGGCGGTTTGAGCTTAGCGGGGTGGCTTTTTGGCGGCTGGAACACTAAGGCCGATGGTACGGGGATAGTGTATGCCGCCGGTTCTTCCCTGACGGTGGACTCGAATCTTACGCTGTATGCACAGTGGATGACCGACACGACTCCCTACACGGTAAGCTACCATGCTAACGGTGGGGACGGAACCGCGCCATCGTCCCAGACGGCAACCTTCGGAACAAGCATCGCCGTTTCCGGACAGGGCAGTTTGAACCATGCAGGGAGGGCCTTTAACGGCTGGAACACGAGGGATGATGGCACAGGGACAGCCTACTTCACCGGTTCTTCTCTGACGGTGCACACGAATATAACCCTCTATGCGCAGTGGATCATACAATATATGGTAAGTTACGACGCCAACGGCGGCAGCGGAACGCTTCCTGCTTCACAAAAGGTGAACACCGGATCAGATGTTACTGTTGCCGGCCAGGGCAGTCTGTCGCGGACCGGCTGCACCTTCAACGGCTGGAATAGCAACTCAGGTGGCACCGGGATGGCTTATGCCGCGGGTTCTTCCTTAACGGTGAGCGGAGATGTAACACTGTATGCGCAATGGACTGTAAAGGTAACATACAACGTCAATGGCGGCAGCGGTACGGCGCCGGGGGCCCAGACGGTAACTGCGGGTTCCAGCGTTACGCTGGCGGGGCAAGGCGCTTTGGCACGGATCGGCTATGTCTTTGGCGGGTGGAATACCAGCTCTTCCGGCCTGGGGACGACTTATGCCGTTGATGCGTCTTTGACGGTGAATGAGAATGTTACCTTGTATGCCAAGTGGATTATGCAATGCACGGTAACGTACAACCTCAACGGCGGCAGCGGTACGAGGCCGTCGGCCCAGACGATAAATCAAGGTTCAAACCTTACGATTGCAGGGCAGGGTAATTTGTCGCGAACCGGCTATACCTTTGGCGGGTGGAATACCAATGCTGCTGGTACAGGGATACCTTACGCCGTTGGCGCGTCTTTGACGGTGAACGAGAATGTTACTTTGTATGCGGTGTGGATGGTTACGGTAATCTACAATGCCAACGGCGGTAGCGGGACCGTTCCCGGTTCCCAGACAGTAAATCCAGGCTCAAGCATTACCCTTGCCGGGCAGGGCAGTCTATCAAGATCCGGCTGTACTTTTAGTGGCTGGAATACTAACGCCGCTGGTACGGGGACTTCTTACGCCGTCGGCGCTTCCCTGACAGCAAACACGAATATTACCTTATACGCGAAATGGACGGTCACAGTAAGCTATGATGCCAATGGCGGCAGTGGGACAGTCTCAGTTTCACAAACGGCAACTGCTGGCTCAAGCGTTACTGTTGCCGGACAGGGCAGTCTGGTATATTCAGGAAAAATCTTTGACGGATGGAATACCAACTCAGACGGCACAGGCACGACTTATGCCGCCGGGTCTTCCTTGACGGTAAACGCAAATACAACCTTGTATGCGCAGTGGGTTATGCAATACACGGTAAGCTATGATGCCAATGGCGGCAGCGGTGATGTTCCCGGTTCTCAGACGGTAAACCCGGGCGCAAGCGTTACCGTTGCAGAGCAGGGCAGTTTGGCATATTCAGGAAAAATCTTTGACGGATGGAATACCAACTCAGACGGCACAGGCACGACTTATGCCGCCGGGTCTTCCTTGACGGTAAACGCAAACACAACTTTGTATGCGCAGTGGGCGACTATGCCGACGCTGTCACTTGCGGACTCTTTAACATGGATTTCCACCAATGCGGTTGAGGGCGGTGTGTATACCATCACCTTACAGAACAACGAGAGTATTACTTCGAAAACTCTTTCCTATGGCGGAAAGAATGTAACGATAATTCTTACAGGCGGCATGAGTATGAAGACTATCAGTGCGAGTACCGTAGGAAGTTACTTTACTGTTAGAGAAGGTGTTACGCTGACACTGGATAATAATGTTGCTTTGCTTGGATTGAGAGTTCACTTGTACGCAGGCAGTGCGTTAATAATGAACAATGGCTCGAAAATTATGGGGAATACCTCTGCAAATTTCCTTGCAGGCGCGGTAGATGTCGGTTCCGGTACGTTCACGATGGCCGGAGGCGAAATATCGGGGAATCTCGGCACTAACGGTGGCGGGGTAAGTGTCGGTTCAGGCACGTTCACGATGAGTGGAGGCGAAATATCGGGGAATTCTACTAATTCGGGAGGTGATCCCAACATCTACGGCTATGGTGGTGGGGTATTTATCTCTTCTTCCGGTACGTTCATCAAAACCGGTGGTACCATTTATGGATCAAATGCTTCTACCATACAAAAAAATACTTCTGCAAGCGGCGGTAGTCATGCGGTTCATGTTGCAGGAGGTAACTTATTGCTCATCAACGGCCCAGGTATCAAAAAGCGCATAACCACTGCTGATACCGGCGTTAATTTGGACAGCAGGATAGCTGGAGCGGCGGGGGGATGGGAGTAATGGAGTGGAGCCAAAAAGAAAGTGGTTGAAAAGCAGGGAACTATAGGAGGATTAAATGGACACCGAAAAAGTCATACACGCCAATAATGAAATACTGCGCATAGTCGGGATGTATTCATTTTTGTTTTATGCAGTTACGTGTGGAGTATTTGTCTTAGTAAAAGATAAGATTCCTGACTGTATTGCAGTTATTTGTTGGATAGCAGTTTGCATTTTTGCGGTTGCCTTTTTTGTATTTGCGGCAATTATTCTTTTCAAGGCAAATTGTCGTAAGTCATCATCGTAAAATCATGCGTAAGGAGAAAATATGGATTACGATTCAGAGAATGTAGATTCTTATGATGAATATATTAAGCCGTATAACCATGCGGCCAGAAACATTAATGGGAAATTAAAACTGGCTCTTGAAAACGCTCTTGATATTCGCAAGTTTGAAATTGGGTTGTATTGGAAACGGGCAGGGTATTTTTGGATATTCATCAGCGCGGTGTTTGTGGCATATTATCAAGTAATCACAGACTGCGGATTACCAGCAGAAAAACGGGATAGATTTGCTTTGGTATTGTCCGCATTAGGTGTGTTTTTGTCGTGCTGTTGGTTCTGTGTAAACAAGGCATCAAAGTATTGGCAGGAGAATTGGGAAAAGCATGTTGATTTATTGGAAGATGATGTCATGGGGCCGTTGTATAAAACAACATTACAGTATGAAAACAATAATCCTTGTTCTATTTTATCTGCGGATACTTTTTCTGTAAGCAAAGTAAATCAATTATTGTCATTTGTGACTATCCTCGTATGGGTATATATTTTTGTTGATGAGCTTCTTGCAATATTTGATTATGCTGTTCCCAATAAACAATACGTACCCGTTATTTGTATTGCCCTGATTGTGTTTTTATGTATGCTATTTTCTAAATGTAAAAGCGCAAAAATTAATGGCGGCGCTCATTTTTCAATACGGCGAAGGAAGCGTACCAGTGCCTAACGTCAATTTTGACGGCGGGAAAGACCGCAAAGACAAAAAATAAATAAAACAGACTATTCAGATTGCAGTGACAGCCATCTTTTCCAGCACCAATTCGTCAATGATTTGGGCGGGGCTTTTGCTATCCGCTGTCGCTTTGGTCAAGAGGTAGTCTAGGGAGCATTTGGTCAGCCCCAACTGCCGCAGTTCCCGCTGGGTAAGCCAGTCACTTCCTTTCGGTCCAAACTTGGGGACGGTGCGTGTCAGTTCCTCGTCCAGTGCGTCATATTCATCGTCAGTCATGTCGGTATAGTTCATGATTTTCTCCTAGTCCCGGAGTTGCGCAAACACACCGGGCCGCATACCCATTGCATGGAAGATCTTTATTGTGTCCTCGCCTATGGGGTTGTAAAAAACTTCAATCGGGTTTCCTGCCCGATTGAATCCAATAAAGCCGTATTTGTTATCATAGCCTTCCATTTGGCGTGCATAGATTCTGGTCTTGTAGGCGTGGCAAATATCCTCCGCGCTGATACCATGCTTAAAAGCTGAAGGCACGAAAACAATCTCACTCTCCATACATCCATTCTATCCCAAAATCGGTACAACGGCAAGAGGCGGACACAGGGCAGGGCAAAAGCATTTAACATTTGCCAAATAAAACGTCATGAAGGAAATCTTGATTGAGCGCCGCCTTGAATTGTTTTCGTCTGGTACTTCGCTTCTGGTCTGTTTGGGTTGAACGTAAAAGTCTAA
>BNUV01000029.1 GCA_025997615.1 Spirochaetia bacterium | reverse complement strand
CGCTCCCCCCAGGGCGCCGCGGATGATCTTACCCAGGGGGCCATCGGTGGGCTCAAAGGTGGTGTAGAAATGCGGCGGGAAGTACCCTCCCGGGGCGTTTTCGACCACGAACTCCCCCCGGAGAGATCCGCCGATCCAGTTTTCCCCGCCACCTGAAGTTTCGGCAAAGCGGCGGCGCAAAAGGCCCATCTGGGTGGTGGTGCCGCTGCCGTCGCCGCCTTCAAAAACCACAAAATTCGGTATGATCCGCATAACCGGCAGTATAGCAAAGGGCTGTAAAAAACGCTACTATCAATATAGGAATGATGGCAGCCGGACCTGCAGACAGGAGAAAAAGCCCTCGACGGTTTCGCCGTATAGGCATTGAAATACTCGTTTTTGTAACGTTGATAGCGGTTACGGTGGTATTGTTACGTCCCCTCCGGGAGAATATTTACATCAGGATGATGGAGCTTCGGGACGGGCTTATCGGCTGGGGGGAAGAAATCACCGGCCTCCAAATTGAATACGCCTCCATCGGCCCCTCTATCTTCGGCACCCTGGATATCAGGAATATACGTCTTAAGCGATCGCCTGATGAACCGGTGCTGTCCGTTTCCCGGCTCCGCATTTCTTACTCTCTATGGCAGCTTATCCGGAAAGGACCGGTGGAGTCCCTTCGTTCGATTCGTGTTGACCGGCCCCATTTGAGCATCAACCTTGAAAAAGACCGGGACCTGTTGGATCTTTTTTCATCCTCAGAGAATTCATCCCAAGAGGATTTATCCTCAGATTCCTCGATCCGTTCCATTGTCACGGCCCTGAATAACAATGTGCGGCTCAGTGTGAGAAACGGCTCGGGGGAAGTGATAAAAGGCCGCCGCCTCATGGGGGCCGGCGGCGTTGGTCTTGATGCGGTCATCCGGAATGGCCGTATCAGTTTTCAGGGGAAGTGGGATGCCTCTGTGTCTTTGGGGGCTTTCCTGACCGGCGCCTCCGGGGTAATGATTTCCGAGTCCTTAGCCTCGGAGACTAAAATCTCCGGCCGGATCAGCGGGGACTGCGCGGCGGATCTGTCCGGCGGCAGCGCTACTCTGGCGGTACCCCTCCTGGGGGGGGATCTTTTTCAATTCCGGCCCCTGACGGTGAAACTCAGCCTCAACCCGGATTCTCTGGAGATCCGGAAGATCAACGACCGGATCCCCTTTGATATTTCCCTGGATTACGATCTTGCTTCCCGGCTGCTTACCGGGACCTTTCAGAGCGATAATTTTCTTTTTTCGGATCTTCTTTCCCTTCAGGGCGCCTGGGCGCCTTACAATCATTGGCTGGCGACAAAGGTCTCCGGTCGGATGTCTATGGAAAAATCCGGGGAAGAGATTCTCTACATGGTGGATGTTTCGGGCCTTGCCGCCGCCGGGCCCGGCGCCGAGGGCGCTTCTTTTGCGGTGAAGGGCCGGGGCAATCCGCAGCGGATCGCCTTTGAGGAATTTAGCATCCGTATTCCCGAAGGTGATTTTACTTTTCGGGGATTTCTGGGGCTTGAGCCTTTGGCTCCCAACGGTTATGTGACAATTTCAAATTTGAGCATCACCGGGGATACGGGCCTCTCCGCCGGTTTTAATATTATCACCCGGGGCAGGGAAATAAGCCTTTTTGGTGAAAATATCAGCGCCGGTTCAATTTTTCTTCCGGCCATGGATCTGTCGGTTACTGCCGAAGACAGCGGGATTACCTTTGCTTTTTCCGGCCTGCGGTTCCGGGAAATGGAATCTTTTGCAAACCCCGCATTTGAGGAGCCCCGGTTAAGCCGTTTTTCTCTGGAAGGTTCCTTTGATTACGATCCCCGGAACCTCCGGGCCAGCCTGCTTCTGGAAGCTTTTTCAATTCAGGATATGATGGAATTGATCCGTCCTTTTGCGGCGCTGCCCGCGGTTCCTGCCCCGGCGGCGGCGCTGGTAGATTCTTTCTCAGTGACTACGGAAATTTTTATCACCACTGATTTCGAACATGTTTCCTACAATGCACCACGGCTGGTCATGGCCTACGAAAAAACCGGCGGGGGGGATGTGATTGCCCTGGCCTCCCTTTCCGGCACGGACCGTCGTTTTGAACTGCTGGAGAGCCGTTTTTCCTGGGGTAAGGGTCAGGCCGAAGTGGCGGGTTTTGCGGATTTTTCAAATTTCAATAATATTTCTTTTTCCCTTCGGAGCTCCTATCTTGATTATTTTTACGAAGTGGACGGGCTGGTGCTGGACCAGCGTTCCATTAGCATCCGGGGGAGCTATGGCCTTCAGATTTATCTCGGCGCCGCCGGGCCGGATGTTTATTCGGGCTTTGTGTCGGCCCACGAAATTCCCCTGCCGTATCCCGGCGGAGCGGCCCGTCTCAGTTTCTTTAGCTCCATTAACCTTGAGCCGGAGGAGCGTTTCTGGTCCGTAGATATCAGCAATTTTGAGGTGCTGGATCTGGCGACCCCCGGTTCTCCCGCCGCCGTTCTGCGGTTTTCCGGCGAGGCGAATCAGGATGGTGTTTTTCTGGAGGATATTTATTTTGATGACAGCCGGGGCATACTCCGGGGAAGGCTTAACTTCAGTAAAAAAAGCGGAGGCGGCGGTTTTGAAGGCCGGGCTTTCCTGAGTAACGCCTCCCGGCAGGAAAACTATGAACTGAAGGGGACCTATGATAGTGACTCCGGTTTTGGCAGCACCCTGTCGGCGCAGTTAGCGGTAACAAACATACAGCTCGCCCGGTTTTTCCGCAATTCCTATAATTCAGCGGCCACCGGGAAACTTAACTTTGTCTGGAATGCAGACAGCGCTAAGGATCCGCAGGATTCTTTTTATGCTTCGCTGCAACTTGAATCCCTGACCGGCCGGTTCCAGGACAGGGATTTTCATATTTCAGCCGGAGCGTTTCTGGATAAGGACGAATTTTCCCTCCAGGATCTGCAGGTGAACTATGCCGGTCTCGATGCTTATGTACCCCAGTTTCGTCTGGAAAGGCCAAGCTCCCTGGCCGCCGCTACGGTCAGGGTCTTGGGAACCGCCGCCGGCCGGGAGCTTGACCTGGGGTTTACGGTGGACGCGGAATTTGCCCCCGTCAAGTCTTTGACAAATTTGCCCCGGCTTTTTGACTCGGTAGACGCCCGTTTGTCGGTACTCATTTTTCACTTTGGCGATCTCGAGGCGGAGGAGCCCTTCGATTTTCATTTTACCCGCAGTCCCTCCCGGATGGCCGTTACCGGGGGGCCCCGGGACATGATCCGGTTTATGCTGTCCGGCGGCGGGGAATTTTATGCGGCTGTTTCCAGCCCTTCGCCGGTCCGGGGTACTGTCATCGGAACCATAGGTCCACAGACTATAGCAGCCCAAAGCCGTGATCTTTACGTGGACCTTGTCTCTCTCTGGAACCTTGTCCCCCCCCGGAAGGATATAGGCCTGGCCGGCGGTTATGTTACCGCTTCCCTTGAGGTATCGGGTTCCCTGACGGATCCGGAATTTTACGGCTCCGCCCATGTGGGCAGTATGAGGCTGCAGGTGCCCGGCTATATTCCGGAGGATATCTGCCCCATCCCTCTGGATGTGAGTTTTGAAGGTAATGAAGCCCGTTTCGGCCCGGTGCCTGCCACCGTGGGTTTCGGCGCAGGGGATGTTTCCGGCTGGTTCCGTTTTGAGCGATGGATCCCCAATACCCTGGGCATTGATATACAGGTACCGCCGGAAAGTCCCATCCCCATGGATATGGATATTACCGGCATCCTGGTCCAGGGCCTGGCATCGGGGAATATCCGGCTGGGTATTTCGGATATGATTTTTTCCATTGCCGGGGATATTACCGCCCAGGAAACCGAGGTCAGTCTTAATGCGGATGAACTGACGGCGTCCCTGGAGCAGCCCAATGCCAATGAAAACAATCCTGTGGCGGTAAACCTTAACCTGAAAACCGGCAAAAAAGTGGAATTTATCTGGCCGAACAAGGAAATCGCCATTCTTCAGGCCTATGCGGACATGGGATCCAGCCTGAAAATACTCAACGATCCCATAGCCCGCCGCTATTCTCTTGAGGGAAATGTAAAGCTCCGGGGTGGGGAGATTCTCTATGCGGAACGGAGTTTCTATATCCGGGAAGGGGCCCTTATCTTTCGGGAAAATGAAATTCTCTTTGATCCGCGGATTTCTGCCCGGGCGGAGATCCGTGATCGCTCCTCCACTGGTCCCGTAACTATATCCATGATCATCGATAATGCCCCGCTCCGGTCCTTCACCGCCCGTTTTGAGTCTAATCCCGCCCTTTCACAGCTCGAAATCTTTTCCCTGCTGGGCCAGACCCTTACCGGAGCATCCCAGGAAGGAGACTCCGAAGTCCGCTCAAACGCCAGTTTTGTTGCCTCCGGTGTCGATGTTTTGACCCACCTTTATGTGATCCGCCGGCTGGAACGGGGAATTCGGGACTTTTTATCCCTGGATATGTTCTCTTTTCGTACCCAGGTGGTACAAAACGTAGCCCTCCAGGCCTGGGGGGGGCTGGACCCGGTTGACAGAAAGGAAGGAATAGGTAACTATTTTGATAACACAACTGTTTTCATAGGTAAATACTTTGGGCCGGATATGTTTACCCAGTTTATGCTGTCTGCCCGGTATGATGAAGATAAAGCAAGTATGGGAGGTTTGACCTTTGAACCTGATTTCGGCATAGAATTACACAGTCCGCTGTTTGATATACGCTGGAATTTCGTTCCCCTCCATCCTGAAAATATGTTTGTCAATGATCAGTTCTTTACTCTGATGTGGAGATGGTCGTTATAAATGGAGCTTTGATGCGCGTACGTTTGATAATTTTTTTGACCATGGTTCTGGCCGTTGCCGCTTTTGCCCAGGAAAGCGATGAATGGTATCAGGGTAAGCCTATCAGGGATATCCGGTTTACAGGGCTGAAGAATATCACCGCCGATGAATTGGCCCATATTGTGGAGCCTTTTATTGGTCTTACCTTCACTGATGATGTCTTTTGGGAGATCCAGACCCGTCTCTATGCTCTTGAGTATTTTGATCTTATTACCCCCCGGGCGCTGCCGTCGGATACTGCAGGCAGCGGAGTTGTCATCCGGTTTACCGTTACCGAACGGCCTGTCGTTTCCCGGCTCAATTTCGAGGGAAACAAAAATGTCCGTTCAAACGAGCTGCGCGATATAGTTACCCTCAAGCAAAACGACGTGGTTACCCAGATGAAGATCCGGGTGGATGAGTTGGCTATTACCAACAAGTATCTGGAAAAAGGTTTTCCCGATGTGAGCGTCCGGTCTGAAACCAGCGTCGGCAAGGATAACTCCATAGTCGTTACTTTTTTCATTGAGGAAGGGGATAAGCTCACCATCGGGGATATCCGTTTTGAAGGAAACGCCATCTTTTCCGCCCGGACGCTCCGGGGCCGGCTTTCCCTCAAGACTAAGGGGATCATCAACGATGGCGCTTTTCAGGAGGCAAAACTTATCGTCGACCGGGAAAGCCTCGTCCAGTACTACCGTGAACGGGGATATCTGGACGCTTCCGTGGTGGATGTGGTCCGGGAAAACCGGAAGGATGACAAGGGCAACAATGTCATGACCATCATCTTCCGGGTCTATGAAGGGCGGATTTACCGTTTCAGCGGCATAAGCTTTGAGGGCAACAAAATATTTTCTACGGAACAGCTTGCCGCCCAGGTCCAGTCAAAACCCGATGAAATTGCCAATGCCCGCAAACTAGAGGCGGATCTTCAGCGGGTGGCGTCCCTCTATTATGATAATGGTTATATTTTTAACGCCATAAACCGTGTGGAACAAAGGAACGCCGAGGCGGGAACTATCAGCTTTACCATCGCCATTATAGAGCGGGGCCGGGCCCATATCGAAAATATCCTCGTCAGGGGAAACAGTAAAACTAAAACGGATGTAATCCTCCGGGAAATTCCTCTGGAAAGCGGCGATGTTTTTTCCCGGGATAAAGTTATGGACGGGGTGCGGAATCTGTACAATCTGCAGTATTTCTCCCTGGTGGCGCCGGATACTCCCCAGGGAAGCACTGAAAATCTTATGGACCTGGTGATCGAAGTGGAGGAACAGCCCACCACGGATATACAGTTCGGCATGACCTTTTCCGGCAGTGCAGATCCGGAACAGTTTCCCGTATCGCTCCTTTTGAAATGGAATGATCGTAACTTTCTGGGTTACGGCAATATTCTGGGGGCGGAGATAAACGCCGCGCTGGATGCCCAGTCCCTGTCCCTGCAGTATACTCACCGGTGGATTTTTGGCCTTCCCCTGTCCGGCGGTTTCGACTTTACGATTCAGCGGACTACCCGTCAGGCGGCTATGGCCAACGATCACTGGTGGTTCAACGGCAATGAGGACGAAGCGTTTCCCGATGGTTATTATTCTTTCGAGGAGTATGAAAACGCCTCCACCCTGCCGCCAAAAGAATTTCTTATGGACTATGATCAGTGGCGGTTTTCTTTGGGCATTTCCACCGGTTACCGTTGGGGCACCCCCCTGGGGAATTTGGGTGTTTCCGGCGGCGTTCGGGGCGGCATTATCCTGAGCCATTTTGATGAAAACCTTTACCGGCCCTTCGATCCCATTCTCCGGAACGAAAACGACACGCCGACACCGGCCACTTCGTTCTGGTTCAGCGTCGCCCTGGATCAGCGGGATATTTATTACGATCCGTCCAAAGGTTATTACGGAATTCAGCGTTTTGGTTTTTACGGTGTCCTTGATTTGGAGCAGGAACACTATATGAAGACCGATACAAAGGTCGAATGGTTTGCCACCCTCCTGCAAATTCCCTTTGAAAAATATACGTTCAAGGCGGTATTCGGTATCCATTCGGGCCTTTCGTTTATCTGGCCCCAGTTCGACCGGTTCAATGGTGATCTGCAAATTGAACGGGCAAATATGCTTTCGGTGGACGGAATGTTCAACGCCCGGGGCTGGACCGGTGAATACAGTGTTAAGGGGATGGCCCTTTGGGAGAACTGGGCGGAGATCCGTATCCCCGTGGTGCCGGGCATTCTGGCCTGGGACTTTTTCTTTGACGCTGCGGAAATTGCGGATTTGCCCGGCAATGTCTTTGGAACCGATGTCAGGGGGCCCTGGGTAGAGCGGCTTCGGTTTAGTTTCGGCGGCGGTTTGCGTTTTACCATGCCGCAATTTCCTTTCCGTTTCAGCCTTGCCAAGCGGTTCAAACTTTCTGAAAGCGGAGATGTGTTATGGCAGCCCGGCCCCATCTGGAGGACTTCCGATCCGCAATCGGGGATAGATTTTGTCATATCCTTTGCCTTGTCATCCTATTAAATCCTTTGGGGAGTACCAAAATGGGGAAGAAAATTTTGTTACTGGTTTTATTGGCCGGGTTGTACAGCTTCTCGCTGGGGGCGCAGCAGCTAACCCGTTTTGCCGTGGTGGATCTTCCCAGGGTTTATACGGCGTTTTTCCGGGATTCCCGGGCGGTGCGGGAATTTGAAGAACGGAGTGCCCGGGTTCAGGCCGAGATCGACAAAATGACCAAAGAAATCCAGGATCTGAAAAATTCCCAGCTTAGCGCGGAAACAAGGGGGGATCAAACGGCGGCTTTGCGTTATGAAAACGAAGCCTACCGGAGATCTGAATATTTGCGGGAATATTACCGGCTAAAGACCTCGGAGCTTGAGGATCAAAAAAAGAAGCTTTCCCAGCAGGGCAGCTTTCTGGATCAGGTTTACGACGAGATTCGGTTTATCGCCGAAAGCGAAGGCTACACCATGGTGTTGAATTTAAAGGAGAACAACGGTATTCTCTGGCACAGCCCCACGGTGGATATTACGGATAAACTTATTACCAATCTCGTCTCAAAGGCAAATCGTTAGGGAGGGTACCATCAGTTCTGCCGAATCGAAACCATTACTGGATCAATATTGGCGGATAAAAAAAGATCATCAGGGGGAGGTTCTTTTCTTCAGGCTTGGCGATTTTTATGAAATGTTTTCCGATGATGCTATTGAAGTTTCCGCTCTTTTGAATCTCACGCTTACCAGCCGCAACGGACTGCCCATGTGTGGTATCCCGTATCATGCGGCGCGGTCCTATATTGCCCGCCTTTTGAAAACCGGAAGAAAAATCGCCATCTGCGAACAGCTTTCGGAAACGCCGAAGGGAAAAAGTATCATCGACCGGAAAGTGGTGGAGGTGATCACCCCCGGTACCACGGTGGACGAGGATTATCTGGACAAGGGCAGCTCCAATTATCTGGCCTGTCTCGCTCAGGTACCCCGGCTTCTTTCCTTTGCCTACATCGATCTTTCCACCGGGGATTTTTACGCCAGCTCTTTTTCCCAGGACGACGGGGCCGAACGCCTGCGGCAGGAGCTGGAACGGCTCCAGATAAAAGAGCTTATCCTGCAGGAATCGCTGGCCGGGGAAAACGGCCTTATACAGGCGGCGGTGGAGGAACGATCGGGCCTGGTGGTGAACCGCTGGGCCGATTGGCTTTTTGATCTTTCCCGCAGCAGGGAACGTTTGGAGCGGCAGTTCGGCGCGGCGAACCTCAAAGGTTTTGGCCTTAACGACAAGAGCCCGGAAATTATTTCCGCCGGAGCCCTTCTGGATTATCTTGATGATACCGCCCGGAGCATTTTGCCCCATGTCCGTTCGCTGCGCATATACAGTGACAGCGAATTTGTGGGCATCGATGAATCGACCCAGCGGAATCTGGAATTGATAAAAAATTTGCAGGACGGCGATATACGCTATTCACTTTTGGAGGTGATGGATGAAACCAAAACTTCCATGGGGCGGCGGCTTTTGAAGCGGCGCATTCTCCACCCCCTGCGGAATGTTGACACTATTGACGTTCGCCTTGACATGGTAGAAATTATCTACCGGGATCAGGGGACCTTGAGCCGTATCCGGGAATATCTGGGGAAGACGCCGGACCTCGAACGGCTCAGCTCCCGGCTGGCCATGGACAGGGCCCACGGTAAAGATATGCTGGCGGTAAAAAACGCCCTTTCTTCTTTTCAGTTTGTGGAAGAAATCTGCCGCGCGCTTAAATTTTCTTTTGAATCATCCGGGGCAGCGTCGCTGGACACCGAAGGCTTCGATCTTTTGATGGGGATCCGCGACCTTCTGGAAACAGCCATTTGCGATGATCCTTCGATCCTCTTAACCGAAGGAAATTTGATCCGCGAAGGCTACAGCGCCGATTTGGACAGGCTGCGAAAAATGCGGGACGAAGGCAGAAAACTTCTGGAAGAATATCTGGAAGAAGAAAAAACCGCCACGGGAATTGCCAGCCTCAAGATTCGCTACAACCGCCTTATCGGTTATTTTTTTGAAGTGACAAAAGCCCACCTTCCCAAAGTACCCTCGTATTTTATCCGCCGTCAGGGAATTGTGGCGGGGGAGCGTTTTACCACCGACAGGCTAGCCGCCATGGAGTCGGAGATCAACGGCGCCTCGGACAAGATTATCACCATGGAAAAGGAATTGTTTTTAAATGTCCGTGAACAGTGCCGCGCTCTGATCCCGCAGATTGCCGCCGCCGCCCGGCGTATAGCCGAACTCGATTGTGCCCAGGCTTTGGCCCGGGCCGCCACGGTCCACGGCTGGGTCAGGCCCGAGTTAAACACAGGCAATTCTATCAATATTATTGAAGGTCGCCATCCTGTGGTGGAGGCCCACCTGCCCCGGGGAGAGTTTATTCCCAACGATCTTCACCTGGATGGGGCCGGCGTTTCTTTTGCGTTGATCACGGGCCCCAACATGGCGGGGAAATCCACCTACCTGCGCCAGGCGGCGCTGATCACCGTCATGGCCCAGGGGGGCAGTTTCGTCCCCGCCCGGGAAGCTTCTATCGGGATCACCGATCGTATCTATTGCCGGGTGGGCGCTTCCGACAACCTGGCCCGGGGTGAATCTACCTTCCTGGTGGAGATGAACGAAACAGCCTACATTCTCCGCAGCGCCACCGAAAAGAGCCTGGTGATCATGGACGAGGTGGGCCGGGGCACCGGCACCAAAGACGGCCTTTCCATCGCATGGGCGGTGAGCGAAGAGCTTTTGGATCGCATAAAATGCCGCACCCTTTTTGCCACCCATTACCACGAGCTTTCCCTGTTAAGCAATCCGCGGATGGCAAACCGGTCCATGGAAATTCTGGATAAGGACGGTGAAATAATATTTCTGCGGCGGATAAAAGAAGGCGCCGCGGCGGAATCTTACGGCCTCCACGCGGCCCGTTTGGCGGGGCTTCCCGAGACGGTGCTTCTCCGGGCGGGCCGGATCATGGAACGCCTTCGGGAACAGGAACAAAATATCACCCCCGCCCAGGTGATTACCCCTCCGGATGAAAATGAAACTCCTGCAAAAAAAACTCCCGAAGAAAAATTCGCCCTTGAAATTCTGGAGGATATAACGGCCCTCAGTCCCGACCGCATGACGCCGCTGGAAGCCCTGAACCTCATCAACCACTGGAAAAGCCGCCTGCAAAACGGCGATGCCCCCACAATTTTCCGGTCAAATTCCCGGCCGCGTAAAACCCCGCCCCCAGCCGCGCCGGAGAGTCCTTCGCTGTTTGAATGAAGGGCCTTGTTTTACAGCCCCCTTTGGGTAAAGTAAAGTATTACCACGTATAAAAAATCATACAATCCGTAAAGTTCTCTCCCCCTCTATTGCCACAAACCGCCGTTTTAGGTATGATTATCATAAATGAATCTTGAAGCTTTTATTCTCGGCTGCGGGGGGATGATGCCCCTGCCGAACCGGCATCTGACGAGCGTGCTTTTAAGGCGGGAGGGGGAGCTTTTCCTTTTTGACGGGGGAGAGGGGACCCAGGTAAGCCTCCGGAAACTCAACCTCCGGTGGAAAAAGATTTCCGTTATTTTTATCAGCCATACCCACGCGGATCATGTGACCGGCCTTCCGGGCCTTCTTATGCTTTCATCCCAGGTGGACCGGGAGGAGCCGCTCTATATCATCGGTCCGCCGAGGATCGCCGAGTATATCGAGTCCAGCCGCCGGGTGCTGGATATGTACATCAACTATGAAATCGTGGTCAAGGAAATTACGTCGCCGGGGGTGGTCTACGAGGGGGAGGGCTACCGTGTGCGGGCTTTTCCCCTGCGGCACACCAAACCCTGCTACGGTTATACGCTGGAAGAAGAGGGGCGGCCCGGTGAGTTTCATCCGGAAAAGGCGGCGGAGATGGGCGTTCCCCGGGGGCCGCTTTGGTCGCGGTTACAGTCGGGAGAAACGGTAGAGACCCCCGAAGGTGTTTTGGTAAAGCCCACGGACGTTTTGGGGCCGCCGCGGTCCGGGCGGAAGTTTTCTTTTGTCACCGATACGCTGGCTTTTCCGGAGATCGCCCGGGAGGTAGAGGGTTCGGATTTTTTTGTCTGCGAGGGGATGTTCGAGAAGGACCTGGAAGAAAGCGCCCGGGAGAAAAAACACATGACCGCGGAACAGGCGGCACGGATCGCCCGGGATGCAAAGGTCCGCAAGCTCGCCCTGATCCACTACAGCCCCCGGTACAACGAGTACAACCTTAAAGGCCTTTTGAAAGAGGCCGAGGCGATTTTTCCGGATACGATTCTTTCCCGGGACCGGATGGTGTACCCAATAGAATATATTGATTAAGAGTTGGGATGTTTTTTTATGATCGAAGTAAAAAATTTATGTAAAAATTACGGATCGTTTCAGGCGGTAAAGGACATTTCTTTTTCGGTGGGTTCCGATCAGGTGCTGGGATTTTTGGGGCCCAACGGCGCGGGTAAAACCACGGTGATGAAGATTCTCACGGGTTTTCATTTTCCCTCGGGCGGCGAGGCGCTGGTGGATGGAATTTCCGTAGAAGATTTTCCGGTGGAAATAAAAAACCGGATCGGTTATCTGCCCGAGAATGTGCCGCTTTACGGTGAACTGACGGTGGACGAATACCTTTTATTTCTCGCCGAAGTCCGGCTCATCCCCCGCAAGGATCGTAAGGCGGCGCTGGAACGGAGCCTTGAGGCCTGCGGTTTAACCGGCGTGCGGTCCAAACGGATCGAGGCTCTTTCAAAGGGCTACCGCCAGCGGACCGGTTTGGCCCAGGCTATTATCCACGATCCGCCGATCTTGATTCTGGATGAACCAACCACGGGGCTGGACCCGAATCAGATAATCGAAATCCGCGCATTGATCCGGGAGCTGGGAAAAAGCAAAACAGTGATCCTTTCCACCCATATTCTGCAGGAGGTGGAGGCGATCTGTTCACGGGTGTTGATCCTAAACGAAGGAAGAATTGCCGCTCAGGGGACGCCTGAAGAAATCGCCGGCACGATGAAAGGCGGCGATACCTGGGAGCTTATCCTTAAAGGGGCGCCGGAAACGGAAATGGACGAAAAGCTTAACCGTTTCAAAAAACTTTTGCCGCCGGGCATGGACTTGGGCGCCCGTCAAATCCGTTCCGCCGGGGACGACGCGATGGTGGTAAGTTTTTTTATAACAGGGGCACCCGCCGATTATTCCGGCGGCGAAAAAATATTTGACTGGGCCGTGTCCGAGGGCCTCAAAATTTTGGGCATGAGCCGAAAAAAATTAAGCCTGGAAGATATTTTTGTCAAACTCACTGAAGGGGGCCGGCCATGAGACTTCTTGCCCTTACCAAAAAAGAGATTTTTACGCAGATTCACGCTCCGGCTTTTTACGGCATCGCCCTTTTCTTTTTGCTTTTTCTTTCGATCTGGTTTTTCAATTTTCAGAATTTTTTCGTCCAAAATCTGGCAACCTTACGGCCTTTTTTTGCGGGATTTCCGCTGGTTTTTATTTTGGTGATCCCGGTGATCACCATGAAGAGCTGGGCTGAAGAACGGAAGACCGGCAGTGCGGAACTTCTTTTGACCATGCCGTTTTCCGAATGGGACCTGGTGCTGGGGAAATTTCTTTCCGCCTTTACCCTGGTACTGATCCTGACGGCCCTGACCCTGCCGGTGCCCTTGAGCCTTTTTCCCCTGGGCAATTTTGACGGCGGGGTGATTTTTGCGGAGTACATCGGGGTGATCCTTCTGGGCGCCTCTGCAACGGCGCTGGGGAATTTGCTTTCATCCTTATCGAAAAATCAAGCAGGGGCTTTTTTGGGCAGCGCCGCGGCGCTTCTGGTGGTGATGCTGGTAAATCAACTGGTCCTTACGCTGAACCTTCCCGATTATTTATCATCGGCGTTGAATTTTATTTCCCTGTCGTTTCATTTTGAAAGTTTTTCCCGGGGCCTTATCGACAGCCGGGATTTCGCCTTTTTTTTGCTCTCCACGGCGCTGTTTTTATTTCTCAACACCCTTGTGCTGATCTACCGGAAGTGGGGATGACATGAAAAAAAATCAGCAGAATGTTATTACAGTTTTGTCCATCGCCGTTTTTATATTGGCTTTTATGATAAGCGGCCGCATCTGGTTCCGGCTGGATTTAACCAAAAATAAAGCCTATACCCTTTCCGGGGTTTCACGGAATCTTCACCGGGAGATTCCCGATCAAGTGCGGATCACCTACTACCTTTCCAGCCAGTTGATGGCGGTGTATCCCCAGCCGGGGGAGATTGAGGATCTGCTCCGCGAATATGCCGTTCATTCCCGGGGAAAGATACGGTACAGCAGAATCGATCCTGCAAAAACAAACCGTCTCCAGGCCATGCAGCAGTTGGGAATTCCTGCGCTGGAAGTTGAGATTGTGGAAAAAGACGAGCTAAGAGTTGCCACGGTTTATGCCGGGGTGGCCGTCGAATATTTGGACCGGGTGGAGCTTCTCCCGGTGGCCCTGTCCCTTGATACCGTGGAATACGATATTACTTCCCGCATCAGGTCATTGATCCGCGGTACCGAACGGGAGATTGGCGTTATCGTGGGCGATTCGTTCCGCCAGTGGACAAGGGATTTTGCCCCGCTGAATCAGACTTTTAATCAGGCCGGTTTTAAAATACGGGCCATCAATCCCGGGGACGAAATTCCCGATACGCTGCCTTCGCTTTTTGTTTTTGGCGGCGCGGAGGAGCTGGACGATTGGGCTCTGTACCGCATTGATCGGTATCTGCAGGGAGGCGGAAAAATTTTCTTTGCCCCTGAAACCATCAGCATTGATTTACAAAACAACCTGGAAACCCGTTTATTGATGGATAAAGGCCTTATTTCGATGATCTCGTTTTACGGCGCCACGGTAAAGCCCGAAATGGTGATGGATCAAACGGCGTTGAATTTTCCCCCTTATCAGGTGAACGGTCCCGGCGGTATACCCCAGTTCCGCGTTGTGCGTTATCCCTTGTGGATAGGCGTCGCTCCCGAAAACGCCAATCCGGGCCATCCTTTAACTGCCCGTTTCGGCGGCCTGGATCTTTTCTGGCCCGCTCCCATAACGCTGAATGTTCCCGGCGGCGTGGAGGGGCAAGTTCTTTTTTCCAGCACTCCCAGGGCGTGGCTCCAAACAAAAAATTTTAACGCCAACCCTGAGCTTTCCTATCTTTTTGAACAGGAAGCACCGGACACGGCGGGAACAAAAGTTTTGGGGGTAAGTCTTTCCGGAAATTTCCCCAGCTATTTTGAGGGGATGGATAAGCCCCGGCGGGATGGTTCCGCGGAGGAGCTTCCCGAAAGACCTGCCGAAACAAAACCGGGCCGCATAGTAGTTATAGGAGACGCCGAAATTGGCAGTTATCTTTTGGAATATACCCAGGGGCGGCACAATCTGGACTTTATTTTGAAGGCGGCGGACTGGCTGGGTAATGACGAAGATATTATCGGCATAAGAAACCGGCAGGCGCAGAACGGACGTCTGGATAAAATTACCGACCCCGTAAAAAAAGGGCGGGCCGTAAATTTCGCCCGTGTTTTTAATACATTTATAATCCCCCTGGCCGTGATTCTGGCAGGGCTTTTTTTAGGCTGGCAACGGAGGAAGGAGAAAACTGATGGCAGGTAATCAACGATTATACAATCAACTATCGTATAAACAAAAAGTTTTTTTCCTGTCGGTTCTGGTGCTTGTTTTGGCGTTAATCTATACAGCGTCACTGATATTCGATCCTGAACGGATAAATTCCAGGTCCTCCGTCTATGCCTGGATCGATCCCCAATTTCTTTCGCAGGTTGATCGTCTGGAAATTTCCCGGTCCGGGGAAGAAGTAAAATTGATCCGCAAAAACGACAACTGGTTTGTGGAAAAAGACGGCGCGGAATTTCCCGCGAAAAAACCACGGGTGGAAGATCTTTTAAAAATTCTTTCCGCAAAAAGCGCATACCCGGTGCGGGCCTCATCGGCATCGTCACATCAGCGCTTGGGGGTAAATATCGAAGGCGCTTCCCGGATACTACTCCGCGGCGGAGCGGGAATGCCCCTGCTGGATCTTTTGATTGGGCAGGTCAGCTCCGCCGGGGATGAAGTATACCTCCGAAAAAATAATCAGAACGAAGTCCGTTCCGGTGAAGATCGCTTTTCCGTATACACTGATGGAGCTATTTCCTCATGGTACAACCTGAGGCTTTTTCCCGAAGATCCCGACGGGCGGAACCCCGGCCCCGATGATGTGCAGCGTCTCACTATCATAGTGCCAGGGGAGGCGCAATCCATTCCCCCCGCGCTGGTTCTGACCAGAAACCGTGATGGCTGGGTTTTTACCGATGCGCAAAATGCGGAAAAATCCGTGGATAAATCAAAAGTAGATTCGTATATCCGCGCTGTTTTGGATGCCGAAGGGGAGGATTTTTACACCGCCCCTGCTCCGCCGGTTTTTAGCGGGGGAAACATCACCCTGGAATTGGGAGACGGCAGCCGGAGGATCATCCGGCTGGGCTCGATTTCGGAACAGAACCGGCGTATAGCGGCGGCCTCGGAAGGGGCTTATGTGTACGAGCTGGCAGCATGGACAACGGAACGGCTTTTTAAGGACGCCCTTTATTTTGAGCCATAAAAGCCTGATATTTTTCCGGATCGGGCCTGAAGGCGATCATCGCCTGACCATCTTCCTGCATCGCTTTTTGCAGCGCCGCCCCCGCTTCAAAAAGCAGCCGTTCGGCGTCAACGGGCCGCTCCGCCCTGGAGCTGATGCCGGCAGAAAGGCCCACCCCTTCGGCGAGAGAGCCCGTTAAGAGGCTGGCAAAGCGCCCCTGAAATTCTCCGGCTTTAAGCAGCGCCTCGTCCAGTGTCATGTCGTTGGCGATAACCGTAATGCCCCAGTCCCCCTTTTCAAAACAAAGGTCCCGGCGGCTGAAAAAACGGGCCGCCTCCCCGGCAAACTGGCGGTAAAGGGCCTCATCGGCAAGGGCCGGATCTTTGAGTTCCAGGCAGATCAGGGAAAGCTCTTTGTCCGCCGCCGCCGCCCGGCGCAGCTCCGAGGCGAGCCGACCCACTGCCAAAGCCTCCCGCAAAATATGACTCCGGGCCGAATACGGATCCTGGGGCTGCGCCGCAATCGGTTCCCCTCGAGCCGCAATCCGTTCCCCTCGCGCCGCCGCACCGGTTTTAAGGACCGCCGTTTTGCCGGACACATTCTGTTTTCTCCCGGCAAATATTCCGAAAATAAGGGTTAAAAAAGACAGGCCCAGGGCGGCGCCAATCAGGATAAGGGTAAATTTCAGCGTGTCCACAAAAAACGAATAGTTTACCGGATTGTAAATTCCACTGATGGTCAGCGATCCCTGGCCGGGAATCCGCAGGGGCTGTTCAAAAACCTCCGCCGAAAGATTAAAACCTTTTTTGAAACGGTGCCCATCCTGCCAATCCACGCTGCTTCCCCGAACCCGCTCAAAGGCAAACGAAACATAATTGCCTTCCTGAAAACCGGAGATGATAATCCCCTCCAGCGAAGACGTGCCTAAAAGATTTTCCTGAAGCGTCTGCTGATAAGACTGGCTCATAAAACCCAGCGGCGTCGCTGTTACAGCCCGGTCGCTGAATGAAAGAAATTCCCCGTGGGCAAAAAGGCGGTACTCGGTAAAGTTGATAAAAATTCTCACCGCCGCCATGGCGATAGCCCCGATGTAAACGGCGATGCAAACCGAGGCAATCACCGAATTGAGAACCGTTATTTTTGACGAAGTTCCGGATTGACGCATGACATCAGTATATACTTTTTTTTATTTCCCTGCTAGGATACGCCGTTGTAATGATGAAAAAAATTCGCCCGTCAATCCTTCCCCCCGGCTGGTATCCCGCTGACGCCGGGCGGGTAAAAGCTTTTCTTGAAGGGCTGCCCCGGGGGCTTGAAAAAAAAGGCGCTGCGGCGGTTATCGCCCCCCACGCCGGCTGGGCCTATTCGGGAAAAATCGCCGTCTGCTCCTTCAGGGCGCTGGAAACCGCCGGGCCCCCTGACACCGTGGCGATTTTGGGCGGCCATCTGGGCCCGGGAATGCCCCCGCTTTTCGCTCCGGAAGACGGTGTCCAAACGCCTCTGGGAAATTTGATGATCGATACAGAGCTCCGTTCCCTTCTTTTTGATGATCTTTCCGGCCGGGAGGATCGCTTCGAGGATAACACCGTGGAGGTTCTTCTCCCGATGGTAAAGTATTTTTTCCCCCAGGCCCGGCTTCTCTGGCTCCGGCTTCCGGCGGAGATTTCATCCCTCCGGGCGGGGGAATTGCTGGCCGAAGCGGCGGCGGTTCTGGGCCGGAAAATCGCCGTTGTCGGTTCCACGGACCTGACCCACTACGGCGCCAACTATGGTTTCAGCCCCCAGGGCGGCGGTCAAAAGGCCCTGGATTGGGTCCGGCAGGTCAACGACCGTTCCTTTATCGATGCCGTTCTGGCCGGCGACGCCGAAAAGCTCCTGGACAGGGCCGAAAAGGGGAGGGCCGCCTGTTCCGCAGGGGCCGTCCTCGGCGCCCTTGGTTTTGCCCGGAAACAAAACGCCGGATCCGCCGAACTTTTAGCCTACAGCACGAGTGCCGATAGCACCAGTGCTAATGGCACCAGTGCTAATGGCACCAGTGCCGGCAACGAGCGTGAACCGCCGCCTTTTTTCGTGGGTTATGCCTCGATGGCGTGGTATTGAAAAAAGTATCACCGGTAAAAGCTTTTCCCCTGCCGATGCCATCATAAGGGTATGGAAAAGTTATCATCAAAATTGCTATCAGAAATCGCAGGTATCATTTACTGCGTCCGGGAATATTTTTTCCCGTCGTTCTGCGCCCTTTGCGGGGAAAGCCTCTTTGGCGCCGGTGAATGCCGGTACGGCCTCTGCGCGGTTTGCCGGGATGCTTTTACGGTTCCCGGCGAGGCCCGGTGTAAGCGCTGCGGACGGCCCTTGATCTCTGAACAGGGGGACTGCCTTTCCTGCCGTGAAGCCGGGGAGCGTTTCTGCGGGCCGGTAACCACCCTTTTCCCCTACACGGGAAAATTCCGCCGTCTCCTGGCGGCCTACAAATTCGGCAAATCCCGGGCCCTGGGGCATTTTCTGGCGGAAAAGATCCGGGAAGCCGCCGCCGGTCTGCCCCCGGATTTTTGCTGGGTGCCGGTGCCCCCGCGGCCGGGAAAACTGCGTTCTACCGGTTGGGATCAGGTGGAATATCTGGCCAAAATTCTGCAAAAGGATTTCCCCTTTTCCCGCTGCCTCAAACGGCTGCCTTCCCGCAGCCAAAAAGAATTGGGTCTGGCGGATCGTAAAACCAACCTCATGGGCCGCATCCGCTGCATAAAGTCCCCGCCAAAAACAGTCATCCTTCTGGACGACCTAGTTACCACGGGCTCCACGATGGAAGCCTGTGCGGCGGCCCTGAAAGAAGGAGGCGCCGGGGAAGTCCGGGGATTCTGCCTGTTTTACGATTAAACGGTGTCACCACTACCGGATTGCGTTTAGGTTATCCTTCGCCCACTGAAAGTTCGGGCTCAATTGCAGGGCTTTTTCTAAATCCCTCAGGGCCTGGGCTTTTTGACCGCTTTGGTTATAAGCGACCCCCCGGCACGCGTAGGCAAAGGCATAGTTGGAGTTTAGCCGGAGGGCTTCGGTCAAATCTTTAATGGCCTCATCATACTGTTTTTTCATCCGGTACGATTCTCCCCGGTTGGCGTAGGCAAAGGCATAGCTGGGATTAAGCCGGATGGCCGCATTACAGTCGCTAATAGCTGCGTCATACTGGCTTTTCATCCGGTACGCATCCGCCCGGTTGGCATAGGCCGCCGTGTAATTGGGATCTATTTTGATTGCCTGGCCATAGTCCGCGATTGCTTTATCATATTCGCCCTTGTTACTATAGGCCAGGCCACGCCCGAAAAAAGCCGAGTCATAATTCGGGTCGAACATGAGGACCTGGGTGTAATCCGCGATGGCCCGGTCATTGTCCCCCTTGTTTCTGTACGCATCCCCCCGCTTGTAATAGGCAAATAGGTAATCCGGGTCTATCCTTATGGCCTGGGTAAAATCCGCAATGGCCTTATCATAGTCGCCCTTGTTGTAATAGGCCCAGCCGCGTTCAGCAAAGGCCCAGTCATAATTCGGGTCGAGCTTGAGGGCCTGGGTGTAATCCGTAATGGCCCGGTCATTGTCTCCCTTGTTTCTGTACGCCCGCCCCCGGTTGACATAGGCAAGTTTATAATTGGGATTTATTTTGATTGCCTGATCATAGTCCGCGATTGCCTTGTCGTATTCGCCCTTGTCAAAATACCCCACTCCGCGGTCGTTATAAGCAACCGCATAATTCGGATCGAGCTTGATAGCCTGGGTATTATCGGCGATGGCCCGGTCGTTGTCCCCCTTACGGCGATAGGCAAGCCCCCGGTTCCTGTAGGGGATGGCATCATTTGGATTTATTTTGATGGCCTGGGTATAGTCCGCTATGGCCTTATCATAGTCGCCTTTTCCGTCAAGATAGACATTCCCGCGTCCATTATAGGCCCAGGACAGGTTCAGGTCGATCTTGGCGGCCTGGGTATAGTCCGCTATGGCTTTATCGTTTTCTCCCAGTTCATAATTGGACACTCCCCGCCAGTAATAGGCCAGGGCCAGGTTCGGGTCCAGCCGTACCGCATCATCAAGGAACTCTATGGCAATCTCATACTCATCCCGGTTATAAAAGACCAGGGCCCGGTTCAGGTGGTCCGCAGCGGTAACGGGGAGCCGGGATTCCTGGATCTTTTTATAGGCTTCGTCCGCAGCACGGACGCCGCTTTTCAGGGCCGCCAGGAGGGCCGCGTAATTTTTATCGTTGTGCACATTGGCAATATAGGCGCTTTGACTTACGGAGCTTTCCACCCCGATTACCTGCACCCGGAACCGGAAGCTATTCCCCGTATGAATCATGCTGCCGATGATGATGGATTCCGCCCCGGCCATTTTGCCTATGTTCTGGGCCGATTCGTCGCTCACCGCCCCGGACATCTGGAATCCCAACTCCCTCTGAACCAGTTCCACATTGTTCCGCTCGATCACCGTCAGGCTGCCGGCCATGGTTAATTGGCCGGTAAGTTCTTCCATGACGTACCGGGAAAGCGCCGAATCGGGACTGTCAAAATTGATCACGGCAATACGCCGCTGGGAAGGCAGATCGGCGTTGACCTTTTCAACGGCGTTCCGGACCGCCTCGTCCAGGGGAAGGCTGCCGGAGGCCGCTTTGGGGCCTGTGGTACAGGAGGAAAGGAGCGCCCCCGCCAGCAAAAAAACGAGGAGCCGTCTTATGGTTTTTTTGAAAATTAGCATCGTGGATCCCCCTTTAACCCTGGCCGCTGTTAAAATCGTACTAAAATTCGAAAAACAAGGCAAGGTTCCCTGACATTTCCTAGTATTTATGTAGGGATTCAAAAATTGGCTCCCGGCACTGGTACTTTACTCCTCATTTTGATATATTAACGTAAGGAAAATTGAAAGTGCCCAAAAAAATTTGCGCTATTCTATCGACACTGATCATTATCATAGCGGCGATATTTGCCTTATCCTATTTTGACAGGCAGAATACTGCAAATACCGACCCGCTTTATGTCGACCTGACGGCAAGCCCTGCTTATGTGAGGGAAGGTTTTTCGTCTTCTGATGCAAAAATCGTGAATCCTGACGATTTGACATGGGATGCAATATTACCTGCGGGTCATGGCGCTGTTATTACCCGGAAGTGGAACGCTGATGGCTCAAAGGGGGAAAGACGATTTTTATCGCCCCATGATCAAGCCCCGGGAGAATACACCATTCTTATTCAGTTTGAAATGCGTCCTGAAGCCATCGCAAAAATGTTTGAAGCTCCAATTAAAGCCCCCGGACTATTCCTGGCAGGCATCGGAGATAATTGGGAAATATATCTGAATGGTAAGATTGTAGAATCGAATGTACATCTTGACGACAGGAACCGGATAACAACACATCGTGCATGGCGTAATGTGGCTGTTCCCCTGGATCGGGACCTTTTGAAGAGCGGAACCAACAATATGGTCTTCAGAATCATTGGATCTCCCAGCGACAAAAAAACAGGTCTATATTACTCTTCTCCATACCATATTGGCGAATATTCATTGGCTGTTATGCAGCGCATCAGTCTTATAACCATGATGTTTTGCGCGATATATATCTTTGTGGGCATCTATCATATTTTATTGTTTTTTATGCGCCGAAGCAATATGTATAATCTTGCCTACGGATTTTTCTCTATCTTTATTGCCCTCTACTTTCTCAGCAGAACTGCGGTTATCTATTCACTTTCAGAAAACTCAAGTTTTACACAACGTTTGGAATATGCAGCACTCTACCTGCTTCCTTTTCTGCTTGCTTCATTCATTGAGGACCTGAATTTTAAAAAAATACTGCTTCCCACCAGAATATATGCCCTGCTGACCCTTGTATTTATAATTTTGCAATCTATTTTTTCCATTCAATTCGTTATTGATTTGCTTAATGTCTGGCAGGTAGCAGCTATTCTATTTATGCTATACATCTTTATCTACGATATTGTCATTACATTCTTCGTACGGGTTAATGCGCAGCTTTATAATGACAGGAGCGGTACCCACAGGCTTAAGTTAACAAGAAAGAATTTAACCGGAACTTCCCTTGGCAATATTTTCATCATAAGCATTATCTTATTTGCAACCTTTTCGTTTGATGTACTGGATTCAGCTGTTTTTCATACTGGTATATCACTGACCAGCTACAGCTTCTTTTTCTTTACAATCGGTGTTGCCTTGATTCTCGCCCGTGAATTTGCCAGCTCCTACAATCAGATGAATCAATTGAATGAGGTTCTGGAAACGCGTGTTAAAGAACGAACCAGAGCGCTTGAAGAACAGGTTGATATCGCAGAAAAGGCATCCCGGGCAAAGGGTGTTTTTTTGGCGAATATGAGCCATGAAATGCGGACACCGATTAACGCCGTAGTCGGCATGACGGTGATTGGCAAAGCTGCAGCGGACATACCCAAAAAGGATTACTGTTTTGACAGGATTGACGAGGCTTCCACTCATTTGCTTGGCGTCATCAATGATATCCTTGATATGTCCAAAATTGAAGCGGGTAAGCTGGAACTCGCCGAAGTGATCTATAATTTCCGGAAAATTATCGACCGGGTTGTGCATGTTATCACTTTTAAAACAGAAGAAAAACAGCAAAAGCTAACCGTAAACATCGATGAAAAAATCCCCCTTTCCCTGATTGGCGATGATCAACGTCTCGCCCAGGTCATAACCAATCTTCTAAGCAATGCGGTCAAATTCACCCCTAAGTGCGGAACCATTGAATTGACCGCTGCTCTGGTTCAGAAAACAGAGGAAGACTGTGTCTTGCGCATAGAGGTTAAAGACAACGGGATCGGTATAAGCGAAGAACAGCAGGCAAAACTCTTTGTTTCATTCCAGCAGGCTGATAACAGTACTTCGAGAACTTACGGCGGAACAGGGTTAGGCCTTGCCATCTCCAAGAGGATTATTGAGCTCATGGATGGCGAAATATGGATAAAATCTCAACCTGGCCAGGGGGCTGTCTTTGGATTTACCATTCAAGTAAAATGTGTCCAAAACGATGAAAAGCCCCGGGAGATAGTTTCCGATAGTGAAATTATCCAGGGCGAATTTAAAGGGCGTGCAGCATTACTGGTGGATGATATTGATATCAACCGTGAGATTTTTATTTCCATTCTTGAGGAAACAGGCTTGTCCATAGAGACATCAGGAAACGGGGCAGAGGCGATAGAGCAGTATACAAATAACCCGGGCCGCTTTGACATTATCCTCATGGATATACAAATGCCCGTTATGGATGGTTATACCGCAACCGAGCAGATACGGGCTCTCGAAGCTAAACACTTTGAAGGTCCGAGGCATATTCCAATCATTGCCATGACCGCCAATGTTTTCAAAGAAGATATAGAGAATTGTAAAAAAGCAGGCATGGACGAGCATATAGGGAAACCAATCAATTTGCCTGAATTGCTCCTTGTGCTCCGCAAGTATTTGAAGCAGCGATGAAGACGATTATCAATACAACGCATGGGGGTTGTACAATGACTGATATGTCTGATCTAAAACAGCGCGATTCGTTTGCAAGCAAGTGGGGCTTCATCCTCGCCTGCATCGGGTCTTCGGTGGGTATGGCCAATGTGTGGGCGTTCCCCTACCGGGCTGCCAAATACGGCGGCGCGGCATTTCTAATCCCCTACCTCATCTGTGTCATCCTTCTGGGAGCAACCGGCGTTGTGGAAGAAATCGCCTTTGGGCGCTGGGGCCGTGCGGGGCCGCTGGGGACCCTGCGAAAAGCCCTCGCTGGTAAGACCAAAAACAGGCCCATAAGGGAGATAGGGATCGTTGCGACTGTCGCCGCTTTCTGTATCGGCATCGGCTATGCGATCGTAATGGGCTGGGTTTTGCGCTACCTCTGGGGATCCGTCTCCGGCGCAGTGATGGGCGTGGAAAACACCGGGGCCTATTTCGGTCAAATTGTCGGTAACTTCGGCAGTTTGGGCTGGCACATTGCCGCGCTGGTCCTGACCTTCGCCATGATGGCCGGCGGTATTGCCAAGAGCATTGAAAAGGTCTGCAAGATCCTGATGCCGGTTTTCTTTGCCCTGTTCATCTATATGGCTATCCGGGTGGCTATGCTTCCCAACGCCCTTGCAGGTTACAAATACCTTTTTATTCCCCAGTGGGAATTCATGGGCAATATTAAAACATGGATCTTCGCGCTGGGGCAGGCGTTTTTCTCCCTGTCTCTGAGCGGTAACGGAACCATTGTCTACGGTTCATATCTGAGCAAGAAAGAAAATATCCTTGCTTGTTCAGCCCACATCGCCGTCTTCGATACCCTTGCGGCACTCTTGGCTTCAATCGTCATCATACCGGCGGTTTTCGTTTTTTTCTCCCTGGAGGAGCTTACCGCGGGACCGCCGCTTATGTTCATCACATTGCCCGCGATCTTTCAGCAGATGGGCGGCGGGCAGATATTCGCCATTTTCTTCTTCCTGGCGGTTTTCTTTGCGGCGGCTTCTTCCATTGTCAACATCTTTGAAACACCGGTGGAGATGCTTCAGGAACGCTTCAAGCTTTCCCGCCTTAAGTCGGTGCTCATCATTCTCTTCGCGGCGGCGGCGATCGGTGTTTTCCTGGAGAACGCCGACATCATCGGGGTCTGGATGGACATTGTGTCCATTTACATTTGTCCCCTGGGTGCGCTCATCGCGGCGGTCATATTCTTCTGGGTCATGGGTAAGGAATTTGCCGCCGGGCAGATTCAGCTTGGCCGGAATGCGAAAATCGGCAAGTGGATTGTGCCGCTGGGCAAATACGGCTACTGCGCAATTGCCCTCCTCGTATTTGCCCTGGGAATCGCCTTTGGCGGTATAGGTTAATAAGTGAGGGTGTTTCCGGCGGGACGGGACATGCTTTTTGCCGGGCCGGATATTCTCAAAGACAAAAATTCATCAACTTTTCATTTTTAACAAACCAAATCTTAATAATCCTCAATTAACTTTCAAGCATCAAGGAAAACGATTTTAGGATCGTGTTCCAAAACCACAAGAAGGAGATTTGTGTGAAAAAGTTCATTGGTATTTCGATCTTGTTAATCGCGCTGTCTACGACAGTATTCGCGCAGGAACTCAAATTTGGAGGCTATGTGAACAGCGGCCTTGGGGTTATATCCTCGGATGAAAAGGATTTTGATACCTTGGTAAAGGCTTACGCTGTTGATTCGGGGGTAAACGGCTACCGCTTCCGGCTGAACGGCGCCTATACCAACGAGGACAAAACCGCCGGGGTGAATTTGCGGCTTCAGTCTCAGAGCAATATAGGGCTGGGGTATATCTCCATTCCCTATTTCTACGGCTGGGTAAAATTCCTCAACAACATTTTTACCGCCGAGGGCGGCATTGTGGATGACGGCGCCTGGACTACCGCCGATTTCTGGATCAATGATGATGTGGGCGAAGGGCTTGGCGCATTGCTCAAGGCAACCCCCATTACAGGTCTGGACCTTGGGGTTGGCGCGTATATTATAAGCCAGCAAAGCGGCAGCGCTAATAATGCGTTTAATTATGACATCGCCGGCGTCACCACCCTTCCGGATTTTGCAAATGTAAAACCCAAAATCGGGGATGTAAAGTATGTGTACAGCGGCTCCTACACTCTGCCGGATGTTTTTCGCATTGGCGCTTCGTTCCGCTGGAAAAACAAAGCCGGCTGGGATACGAAATCTCAGAATCCGGCATTGTCATACGAGGGACGGCAAGAGCACAGCGCGTTGTTAGGTGATCTGCGGCTGCTTGCGGTGAAGGATCTTACCGCTGTTGTTGCCTTCAACTTTGACACGATAGAGGACTTTGGCAACAAAGGGAACATCACCTTTTCTGAAACCTTCGGCTACAAAATTGGCGGCCTCGGCCTTGGGCTGAATGCCGCCCAGTATTTCTACAACCGGACAGATGCGGCAGGAGACAAGGTTGATTATGACCCCAGCCTGGCATTTAACCTCTGGGGAAGCTATGCCATTGGCAAAGCCGTGCCCCGGCTGGATTTAGTTTACTTCCTTGGCGGTCAGAGCAATGTAGCCAGCGGCGCTCTTGCCTATCACCGGAATGGGTACACAAACAAAGCGGCTGTGGCTGATGTCGACGATGATTACTCGGTGTTCGGCATCAGGCCCTCGGTCAAGATCAACTTCAACGGCAGTACCTTTATCGAAATCGGCGATGCGATCAACTTCGATTCCAGCAACAAGGAGGGTGCTTACGCAATTACAGGCGCAACCGGCGATGATGCCAAGATAAAGGATCGGCTTACCAACGTGTTCTACATCGACTGGAAGTGGAGTTTCTAATCAAGGAGTATGTGTTACGTCGTAACACTTCCAATTAACATCGCCGCTCACGCGGCTAAAATCAAGGAGTATGTGTTACGTCGTAACACTTCCAATTAACATGGCAGCAAAGCTGCCGCTTTTAAGGAGTATCTATGAAAATTCGTATCACTGTTTTGATCTGTGTGCTGGCCTTTTCGTTTCAGCCCCTGTTCGCCAAAGGGAGCGCCGATGGGGGAGAGCGGAATACTGCTGTAGCCGGAAAGGGGCAGGCAAAGTATGTGTTCCTGTTTATCGGTGACGGCATGGCAATGTCGCAGATCAGTACGGCGGAGGTTTTCTCCACCGCCCGATCTTCAAAAGACATAAATGTTACCAGGCTGGGCTTTACCCAGTTCCCCGTGGCGGGGCTTACCACTACCTTTGATGCGGGGACATTCATCACCGACTCTGCCTCGGCGGGCACGGCGATTGCCACGGGAAACAAAACCCTGAGCGGTGTTATCAACATGGATGTGGGCAAAACCAAAAGTTTCAAAACCATCGCCGAATATGCCCACGATGAGGGAATGAAGGTGGGTGTTGTGTCCTCTGTAACGCTGAACCACGCGACACCGGCTTCTTTCTACTCCAAGGTTCCCTCGCGGAGTAATTACTACGATATCGCGGTGCAGCTTGCCAACAGCGGCTTTGAGTATTTCGGCGGCGGATCCATTGATCAGCGGACCGGGAAAAACAAGGATCAAGAGGACGCGGTGGCAATAGCCAGGGCCAAGGGCTACACCTATGTGGACAGCAAGGAAGGCTTTAACGCCCTTAAACCCGGCGCGGGCAAGGTGATTGCGATTAGCCCGGTATTGCAGGACTCCGGTTCCATGCCCTATGAAATCGACCGCAAGAGCGAAGATCTTTCGATAGCTGATTATACAAAAAAAGGCATAGAGCTGCTGGATAACCCCAAGGGCTTCTTTCTGATGGTGGAAGGCGGAAAAGTTGACTGGGCCTGCCACGCCAACGATGCCGGCGCTGCCATTTACGATGTGCTTGCCCTGGACAAGGCAATCGGCGCAGCCCTGGACTTTGCCAAACAGCATCCCCAGGAGACCCTTATCGTGGTAACCGGAGATCATGAAACCGGCGGCCTTACCATGGGCTTCGCCGGCACCCAGTATGACACCTTCTTTGACAAGGTGGCCCTTCAGCAACGCTCTTATGTGGCCTTTGACGAAGAAGTGCTCAAGCCCTACAAGGCCAGGACCGCCGCCGCCGGTGCGAAACTCGCAGATATCCTTCCGGCGATAAAAGAATCTTTCGGCATCGATTACAACGCGCTTTCGGCCTTCCAAAAAGAGCAGATCGAATTCGCCTTTCAGCGCTCCATGGGGAACGAGCAGATCCGTTCCTTTGCGGAAGACAAGTATTTGCTCTACGGCGGCTACGAGCCGCTGACGGTAAAGCTTACCCAGATTCTGAACCAGACTGCGGGCATAGGCTGGACTTCTTACGCCCATACCGGCGTTCCGGTTCCCACCTTTGCCAGCGGCGCGCATCAGGAAATTTTCGGCGGGTACTACGACAATACGGACATCTTCCGCAAGCTCGCCAGTGCAATGAACCTTCTGGTTCAGTAAAACAGGGTCCCTCCTCCAAGGAAATGGATAATGGAAAAAACAGTTAAAAAAAGACTGACGTCTCTCCTGGGATTCTCTCATAAAGAATCCAGGAGGGATGCTGTTTTCATCGCCGTGACGGGACTGCTTACGCTTCTGCTGCTGGCGCTTCCTACGGGATTTGAAGGGAGCGCAATTGCAGCTAACGCCCTGCGGGCCAGGGTGAGGGTTGCGGAGGTGAACAACGAAAAGCTCAAGATAATAGGGCCTGTCAGGCAGGGGGAACAACAGCTTGAGGTGGAGATTCTTTCCGGGTCTTTTAAAGGCCAGGTCTATTCCACATCGAATAATTTGATGGGGAAAATGGAATTGGACAAGGTCTTTATGAAGGGCGACATTGCGCTGGCGGTACTAAACCTTACCGAAAACGGCGCTGTCGCCCACGCCCAGATCATCGATCACTACCGAACCGGGAAAACCATTTTCTTGTGCGCTCTTTTTATCACTGTAATGATCATCGTCATGGGATGGATGGGGATCAAGATATTGATCACCTTTGTTTTTTCCGCCGCAGCGCTTGTCCGCATACTCTATCCCATGATACTCCGCGGCTGGGACCCGATAGCGGGTTCGCTGATAATAGTAACGGTTATCACCGCACTGATCATGTTTCTGGTGGGGGGGCTTTCCCGCCGGGCGCTGGTTGGCTTTTTGGGAGCCGTAGGCGGAGTGGCCTTTACCTCGTTATTGGCCTTTGCCTTTACCGGATGGTTCAAAATCCACGGCGCAGTGCGGCCTTTTACCGAAACCCTGCTCTTTTCAGGCTACGGCCACCTCAACCTGGCCCACCTCTTTATCGCAGGAATTTTTATCGCCGCTTCCGGTGCGATGATGGACCTTGCCATGGACGTTGCCGCTGCCATGGACGAAATTAACAGGCAGCAGCCCGCCATTACCCGCTTTGCGCTGATGCGCTCCGGCTTTACCGTGGCACGGCAGGCCGCCGGTACCATGTCCACCACCCTGCTCCTCGCCTATTCTGCCGAATATACTGCCATGATCATGACCTTTATCGCCCAGGGTGTTCCTCTGGAAAATGTGATCAACATGGTCTGGGTTTCCTCGGAAGTGGTGCATACCCTGGTCGGCTGTTTCGGCCTGTTGCTGGTAGCACCCCTTACGGTTTTCGCAGGCGGGATTATACTGAAAAAAGTAACACTGAAAAAGATTGTTCCAGGGCTGGAATGAAGGGGCCGCCTGGGTATATCATTAGAACAGTATGGAAAAGAAAGTTTACGTTATCGGCCACCGTAACCCCGACACAGACTCGGTGGTATCGGCGGCGGCCTATGCGCGGCTCAAGCAGCTTCAGGGCCAAAACAACTATGCCGCCGCCCGCGCCGGGAAAATCAACCCCCAGACAGAGTACATTTTTGAGCGTTTTGGTGCGGCCCTGCCGGAATACCTGCCCGACCTGATTCCCAAGGCGGAACATTATATTTCCGGGCCGCCGGTGACGGTGAACGAGAATGCCAGTGCATGGGACGCGCTGGAACTGCTCCAGAAGGACGATTTCCGGGTACTCCCCATTGTGGATGCGGACGGTGTGTACAAGAGTATGCTTCACTACAAGGGCTTCGCCCAGTACATCATCACCAATATCAATCCCCGCAAAAAATCGGCTTTCCCCCTTTCGCTGGATCATCTGGCCGCTACGATTCACGCCCAGCCCCTTACGCTTTTTAATGGCGATGAGGTCAGAAAGTCTACGATTGTTGTTGCGGCGTCGTATACGGCCTATTTTAAAAAGAACATTCATACCGAAGACATTGAAAACGCCCTTGTCATCGTGGGCGACCGCTGGGATATCCAGAAGTGCTGCATTGAGATGAGAGTCCGGGCGCTGATCCTTTCAAGCGGCAATGTTCTTTCCAGAGAGCTGATTGAACTGGCGGAAAAAAACAGGGTAACGGTGCTGATCAGTCCCTTTGATACCTCGTCTACCGCTATGCTGATCATTTATTCGGTGCCGGTAAGCACGCTGGGCGACGATTCGGTTCCGCTTGCCCGCCTGCACGATCCGGTCCGCTCTCTCCGCGAGCCGCTCTCAAAAGCGCCTTCACGCTGCCTCCCCGTCACCGACGATGAGGGCAAAATACAGGGGATCATTTTTGAGGGCGATCTTATCAAGGAGCCGAATGTTGAAGTGATCATGGTGGATCACAACGAGCCGGGGCAGGCGATTGAGGGAATTGAAAACTACAAAATTCTTGAGGTGATCGATCACCACCGGCTGGGCAATCTTTCTACCCGTTATCCGATTACCTTTATCAACCGTGTTGTCGGGGCGACCTGTACGATCATCACAAACCTGTACCGCGAACAGAAAGTTCCCCTGGAAAAAAACATCGCCTCGATCCTGCTCTGCGGAATTCTTGCCGACACGCTGGTTCTGCAATCGGCCACCGCCACCGACACGGATATTGAAACCGCCGACTACCTTTCCTCAATTACCGGTCTTGAAATTAAAAAGCTGGGGCAGGATATGCAAAGCGCCGCAAACCATGTCAATGCCCTCTCCGCCCCGGAACTTATCAACCTGGATATGAAAGAATATGCCGAACTGGGCGTATCCTACTCGGTCAGCCAGATAGAGACCGACAATCCCGGCGCACTGGCCGCACGCCGCAAGGAGATTGAGAGCGTTCTGGAACAGGAGCGGGCCGCCAAAGATCGCCTTTTCTCGGCGCTCCTCGTAACCGATGTAACGGTGCTGGACTCGCTGCTTTTTGTGGCCGGAAAAAAAGAATTTACGGGCAATATCAATTTTCCCGCCACAGAGCGGGGCATCTATGTACTAAAAGACGTTGTGTCCCGCAAAAAGCAGCTTATTCCCCTGCTTGCCGAATTAGTGGAAAAGGCCGTGAAGTAAAGTATAAAGCACGGCGCTTTGGAATACCAACCCACCACTTGCGGGTTATGTAAGAAGCCTGACACTGGAAGTCATAACAGTCATAGTATATAATCCATATATGGAACACATACGGGAAGAAAAAGTACGCATCAATCGCATCCTGAAAATCGACGATGCTATACGGGCAAATAAGTACCCCAACGCTTCAACCCTGGCAAAAGAGCTGGAAGTTACCCAGCGGACCATATTACGGGACCTCGACTATTTACGGGATATGTACCGGGCGCCCATCGAATACGATTATACAAAACGTGGGTTTTATTACAGCGAGCCCAATTTTTTCATCAAAAGCGTTATCTTAACCGAAGGGGAATTGTTTTCCATCGCCTTATTTGATCAGTTTCTTGAGCAATACCGGAATACACCCCTTGAGGGGCAATTAAGGGCTATTTTTGACAAGATACGCACATCCCTGCCCGACAACGTAACCCTGGATTCTGCGGGAAGCTTCGCCGGAAGTTCCGGTTTTTCCCGGACACAAACCACCTTTATTCCCGACGCCCCGGTAAGCATTGATCCCAAAGTATTCGAGGGCATTTTCAAAGCCCTGGGGGAACACAAAACCTTTACCGGAAAATACCGTTCGTTAAGCAGCGTGGAATACAAAGAACGCACCCTGGACCCCTACCACGCCATTTGCCATCGGGGTTACTGGTATATAATATGCTACAGCCATGAAAACGAGACGACCCGCACCTATTTGTTTCAGCGGTTTAAGGATATCAAGCTCACTAAAAGACACTTTCAAATACCCGAAAGTTTCAATAAAGATCTCTTTTTTGACCGGCACATGGGCGTATTTAATACCGGGGGCGAATCCTATACCTTCGAGTTCATACTGCATAAAGACATCGGCACCTATGCGGCGGAGCGGTTTTACCACCAGACCCAAACCGTGGAACAGCGTCCCGATGGTTCCGTTTATGTGCGGTTTACCACCAATCAAATAGCGGAGGTGCTTCGCTGGGCCTTGAGCCAGGGTGATATGATCACCGTCCTGAATCCGCCGGAATTTGTGGAAACAGTCAAAGAAAAGATAGAAAAGATGCATAAGCTGTACAAGTAAAAAAAATTTAAAAAAATGCATATTTTTTTCACTATGACATTATAAGTCACCTCAGGCATGGTAAACTCAAGGTATATTAAGGCTAAAAGGCCATATAAAAGGGGGTACTATATGAAGAATGTACTGTCTAACGAGAAACGGGCTGCGGAGCTATACCGGGTATCATTCAGGTGCAGTGAGTTACAGGGTAACTGTAACCGTATATGTGGGAACTGTCCGCTTAATGTATCGTTGTATATGGAAGATCCCAGGGAAGCGGTTCTATTAAAGACGTCAGCATCCATAGATTATAATAGGATACAGCAAGCCAAATTGAGGAGCAATATACCTGGTCTTATTGTTATGGGTTTAATAGCATTACTGGCTATCAAATGCAGTATGCCTAAAAAACCTGCTGTGCAAGTAACAACGTCAGTGGCACCGGGTAACCCGGCACCGGTGTATAGGACAAGGCGGTATGCTGTACCTTCATTATTGGTAGCTGACCTGCCTAGACTAGTTACTGATGTGAACAACGATGGTGAGCTGAACTGCATAGACTATGCTGTAACGTTCTATAAGCATTGGCCGGGCGCACGAATCATCCGAAATATAAACAATGGTACTGGTATGGACCATTTGTTAAATTTGATTGTATACAACGACCGTGAGATATTTATAGAGCCGCAAGGTACCCCTTCAAAGTATGCACCTGAAGAGGTGTGGGGCAATAAGTATGATCGCTGGTTCAACATGGATCAGACAGATATATGGGCGATATACGCAAAGTAACGTGCAATGTGGTTCTCGGATTATCTGAGAGCCAATCAAAAGGAGAGGTTTATGAAAAGTGTATTACAGCAAACAACCAAAACAATAACAATGACAACAGCCAATTGCAGGCAATTTGATACGCAAAAGCTGATGGTCGAATTTGATATTGATTTTGGTAACATTAACCGCGGTGTCCGGCATTACGCCGGTTATCGTCTGGGTAAAAATGATTTTTGGCGGCTAATGAACACATCCTATTTTTTTGATATGGCAGGGGATGAGGAGATACTTATTATTCCTTCTTTTTGGAAGACAGACAACAACGACAGCCTTGACGAGCGTATAAAAGATGCTATGCGTACAAACAAGCTTACCTGTTGCACAACGTTTAAGCGTAATGACCTTGGCGGGTATTGTTATATCGTAAACTATAGTTTTGACAACTGTAAAACTTTTGGTTTTATGAGTATTGATTCTTTGGGTAGGGAGGCATAGCGTAGGGGGTGTGAGTGAGGATGGGGGAAATAGCCGTTTTTCTAAAGCGGAACCGGATCCTAATTTCCCGCTGTAAATTTTAACCTACAAGGGGTAAAGGGATAGAAAAGCGGGAGAATAGTTCCGTCTGCTCTTTGGTAATGGGTCGCAGGATATGGTGTCCATCAATAGCGACAATTTTAAGCTTTGACAGAATGAGAAACAGCTTGTCCATAGTCATTTGATGGTACAGGTCTTTTTCTTTCATTATTTTGTGAATATGAGACAATACAATAAGCGCCACGAATGCCACAAACAGTTTGTTCTGCATACGTTCCCCCTCGTGAAGGCGAAGCCGGTTGAGCCCCAAATTATTTTTATATTTCAGAAACCCCTTCTCAATGACATCTTTTTTACGATAGACGTCGTGGGCTTTTTGAGTAGAGATATCGCCATTCCCAATAAGTATGACCCATCCGCTGGTCGCAAGTTCTTCATCAACTGCCTTTTGACGGATAACGACATGAGGTTTCTCTTTTTTAGAATTGACCGGAAGTATCGTAAGATATTTTTCTACATCCTCACTATAAGCTGATAAGTTTTTCCCCGCTTCTGCTTTTTCTTTAAGCCACGCTGTATAGGCGTAAAGATCATTCCGTTCCTTAAGTTCCCGTTCCGGGTTATACAGCAGGTGCGCATAAAGCGGTATGCCGCTATCCTTCCATATGATACGGCGGCGGATACCTCGTAGGGGAGCACCCGATGTCCGTATGATGTTTTCTACGCTATCTATAGTACTCCGTTCCTGCTCAACAAGTTGTTTTGCAAATTGGTTTGTGAAGGGAACCGCCGTTAGAAACTCACTCTCATGATACTTTTCAACCAGGATTTTGATGTTTTTATCACTGTAAAACCCTTTATCCATCACTAAAACCAATGGCTTTTCCCCGCTTATCGCCCGTAGTTCTTCTATGGTCGTTTTAAAAGTTGACACATCATTAAGACTGCCGGAATAGACCGTCTGATACACCGGGAGTTGTGATTGCTCTCCAAAGAGCATACAGAGGTTTATCTGGGGCAGTTCTTCGCCATCCCGGTTATATCCCCATTCACAATCGTTTATCAGTTTTGAATAGCTTGATA
>BNUV01000028.1 GCA_025997615.1 Spirochaetia bacterium | reverse complement strand
AGGAAATCATCCCACATGGCTCTGGTCCAGGCATTGTCGATCTCCGTTGGGGTATATTTCCGTTCCCGCAGACGCTCAAACCCGAAAATATCCTTTACGTGGAATTTTTCCGCATTGCTCACGGTTTCTTCCGCCAGATGGGCGGGGATAAAGGCAATGCCCCCGGCGCTGCCAAAAACCACATCCCCGGGCATGGCCACCGCGCAGCCTATCATGGTGGGCCGGTTATAACCGGTCATCACATAGTCCCGGATTGCCGTGGGGTGGCTCCCCCGGTAGTAAATCTGCAGATTGGGAATGTCCCTGATCTGGTCGAGGTCCCGGATACCACCCCAGATCACCACACCGCCCCCCTGGGTCCGGTTGGCCACGGCGGTGGAAAGATTGCCCCCAAAATAGGTGCCGTATTCAACCTTGTCATAAAAATCCACCACCATGACATCGTTTTTTACCAAACGGCCCACGGCGGATTTATTGTAATCGCCCTCAAAACCGAATTTTTGTGATTCAGCCTTGGTAACTTGATGCAGATCCGGCCTTGTGGGCATACACTGAATGGTCAGAGCCCGGCCAACCAGGGGTTTAACGGTGGAATGGGTGGTTTTAAATGCCGTTTCTATCTGAAATTCATAGTTGTTGCTCCAGGGAAGCCCCCAGACCTCTTCCATAGTCAGGTTCCTCATCCGCTCCAACAGGGAGTCGGAAACCTTGGGTCTGCCGTCTTCCATCCGTTCCCCTTTCCAGAGGGGCGTTAAATACTCAACCTCTTCCTTAGAACTAAAAAACATGGGCAACCTCCTGCCGGTAGTGATACTAGATTATACCCCGGTAATCCGGAAAGCGCAACAAAAATGTTCATAATATCAGAAAACCTGGTCTTCCGAGGTTTTTGGTCAAAAAGATAAAATTTTTCTTGCGTGATTGAAAAACCGGTAGTACCATTAATAAAGCATTAATTTTTCAGGAGGAAAGGAATGAAAATGAAACGTGTGTTGAGTATCGGTTTGGTGTTGTTGCTGGCGGTTGCGGCCATGGCGACAGCTGGAGGAGGGGCAGCCAAGAGCGGCGGTACCACCGGAGGGGTTACCACCATCCGGGTGTGGTCCAATGATGCCCACAACAAGCTCTTGTATGATCAACTGGTGGAGAAGTTCAACGCCGGTATTGGCGCCCAACAGGGCGTTAAGGTTGAATATACCGTTTACGGCGCCGACTACGACCAGGTTATGAACGTGGCCCTCAGTTCCGGTAAGGAACCTGAAATGTTCAAGGGCGTATCCAATCTGGGCAATTTCCAGCGGGAAGGAAAACTGCTCCCCTGGAAGGAAATTCCCGGCATTGATGATATACTTAAAAACCAGGAACCCTTCCACCTCGTTGACTCCTCCATTTTCCAGGGGGAAATTTACACCGTGTGTACCGCCGGCTGGTCCACGGGCTTCCATTACAACAAGAGCCTGCTTCAGCGGGTCGGTTACAGCGCCCCTCCCAAAACCTGGGCGGAATTTGAAGATGCGGCCATAAAGATCAGCAAGCTTGAACCGGGGAAGATCTATGGTTATGCCATCCCCCTGGCCTTTGCCCCCGGCTTCCGGGAATGGATGCTGGAGATGGCCGCCGCTCCCTCGGTGGGCCACATGTACTACAACCACACCCAGGTCAAGTATCAGTTTGCCGACTTTACTCCCTATTTAGAGATGATAAGCAGGCTTCGGGAGGCCAAGGCCATATTCCCCGGCATGGAAAACCTGACCGACGACCAGATGCGGGCCCATTTTGCCGATGGCAATATCGGCTTTATCCTGGGCGGCGGCTGGAACGTGGGGGTGCTCTATGATCAGTTCCCCTTCGGCGGCGGCACTACCGGTTCCCCTGCCAATGCCCTGGGCTGGGACTATGCCTCCCTGCCGGTGCAGAACTCCAACCAGACCTTCGCCGTCCCTGTTTTTTCAGGCGGGGATAAATATGTCAGCGCCCAGGTGCGGAACGACAAGGACAAGCTTGCCAAAATCGGCCATGTTATCCGCCTCTTTGAGGGTGATGAGATCCAGGCCGAATCCTTTACCGCCGGCTATGGTATGCCCCTGCGGGGCGACATTGTAGCCAAGGCTGCCCCGGCGGCCCGGCCCCAGTGGTCCGCCTACGGCCAGTCGTCCCCCATCGCGATAGTGGTGCCTCCCATGCCCCATGACTTCCTGGCTCCCGAAGGCGCGGACATGACCGCCGTTCTTTCGCAGATCCTCACCGGACAAGTCGCCATCGCCAACATTCGTGCTGCCCTGACGGACCTTGACCGGCGTTACAATGCCGCCCTGGAACAGGCTTTCCAGAGGGGCGTGATCAAGCGGGAAGACTACACCAACCCGAATCTGGAAGCGCTTTTCAGACGCAAGTAGTTTTTGCTTATACAAGCGGGAGGGGTTCCGCAGAAGCCACGGCTTCTATGGAGCCCCTTCTTTTTGTAACAGGGAGGCGGTTTATGGCAAAGTCCAGAAGGGCGGATTTAGCGGGCGGGCATCTGCAGGAATTCATCATGTTATTTCCCATGTTTGTCGGTTTCCTCGTCTTTACCATTTACCCCATTTTATGGGCCCTTCGCTGGGTCCTCTACGATTATTCCGGTTTCGGAAAACCTTTTTTTGTAGGCCTTGATAATTTTGCCCGGGCATTTTTCCGGGACAAGGAATTCTGGCGCAGCCTCGCCAATACTTTTTATCTGGCGGGAATGAAACTGATCATTGAAATGCCCCTGGCCATCGTATTGGCCTTTTTTGTCAACAACAAAGTCCGGGGAAGCTCTATCCTCAGGATTATATATTTTTTGCCCACGGTTTTTAGTATCGCCGTCATGGGCCTTGTGTTTTCGATACTCTTTAGCGCCTACAACGGCATTGTCAATGCGGCGCTGGTGGCCGCAGGCTTCCTCAAGACCAATTTCAATTTTTTTGGCAGCCGCTGGCCGGCCCTGAATATTGTGCTCCTGGTTTCTACCTGGTCTACCTTCGGGATCAACATGATCTATTTTCTCATGGGCCTCCAGAACATTCCCAACGAGCTCTACGAATGTGCCACATTGGATGGGGCCTCGGGGTCCCGGCAATTTTTCTTTATCACCATTCCCCTTTTGGCCCCGGTGATGCAGATTGTTTTTATGCTCAGTCTTTTGGGCACCATGCGGATCACCGATGTGGTTCTGGTTATGACCAACGGACAGCCCGGCGGCACTACCGAAGTAGCCATGACGCATATCCTTAAACTGTTTTTCAGTTTCGGCGCCGGCTCGGTGCGGCGGCAGTACGGTTACGGCTCCGCCCTGTCCATCATCCTGGGGGTGATTTTGGCGATCATCACCATCCTCTATCTTAAAAATTCCAAGCGGATGAAAAATATCTATTAGGGGCAAACTATGAAAGTCAGTAACGAAACAAGGCTCTGGTACGGAATTGTTTATCTGTTTTTGGCCCTCATGGTTTTTGTTTCCCTGTTTCCGGTGGTGTATACCCTGCTCTCTTCCTTCAAGTCCAATGCGGAAATTATGGTGGGAGGGGTGAGTTTTCTGCCCAAAAAGTGGCAGATTCAAAACTATGTCACGGCCTGGAAAATGGCCAATTTTTCCCGCTACACCTGGAACAGCCTTTATATGTGCGCCTTCATCGTGGGTGGTTCCATCATCACCGCCACCATACAGGGTTATGTCTTTTCCCGGGGTACGAGTAAATTCACCAAATTTGTCTATTCCATGGTGATGGCCTCCCTGTTTATTTCCGTGGGTTCCTTAAGCCTTTACCCGCAGCTGCGGATCATGCAGTTTCTCCATCTGGATTCCAGCCTCTGGGGGGTCATTCTTATTTATGTGCTGGGCTTAAATGTAACCCAGGTGTTTCTTTCCACCAGCTTTTTTAACCAGATACCAAAGGAAATTGACGAAGCGGCCCGGATCGACGGCTGCAGTTTTTTCCGCATTTTCTGCTTTATTCTTTTTCCGTTGACAAAACCCCTCATTGCCACCATTGGGCTTATTTCTTTTCGGGCGGCCTGGAGCGAGTACCTTATGCCCTATATTTTCACCCTGGGGGATCAGAGCAAATGGCCCCTGGTGGTGGGGGTGATCAGTCTCCGGGCCTCGGGGCAGGCGGCATCTTCCTGGGACCTGATGCTGGCGGGGATCAGCATTTCGATCATCCCCATGCTGGTGATCTACCTTATCCTGAACCAGTTCTTTATCACCGGTCTTACCGAAGGATCGATAAAAGGATAAACTTACCCTCAGGGAGTATTTTGTGAAACTGAAAGACAAGGTTGTCATTTTAACTGATGGTTCCTCGCCGCTGGGCGCTGTTATAGCGGAACGGCTCAAACAGGAAGGCGCCATCATTGCCAGTTCAGGCGCTGCCCATGCGGTTTCAAAGAAAGATGTTGACGGGGCCGTCCTTTCGATATTGGACAAATACGGAAAAATCGACGTGGTGGTTCATAACAACAACGAAGTTATCCGGGCAAATCTGGAAGACTGTTCCGATGAGCTTTACGACCGGGCCCTGAACATCAACCTGAAAAGTGCTTTCCTCATGGTACAGGCTGCGGGGGTTTCGATGAAGGCGGCGAAGAGCGGCAATTTTGTTTTTGTCAGCTCCATCCATGACGAAAAGCCCACCGGGGCGGCCTTTGGTTACAGCATCGCCAAGGGCGCTCTCAAGATGCTGGTCCGGGAAATGGTGCTGGATATGGGGCCCCTCAATGTGCGGACCAACATTGTCGAAGCGGGCCCCCTGGAAGGGGACGATGAAAAATTCTACAGTGATATTTCACCCCTTTATGAACATACCCGCGAACGGATCGTCAACGGACAATATGGAACGATGGAGGACATTGCCAATGCGGTCCTCTTTTTTGCCGGAAATGATTGTCCGGCGGCCAATGGCAGCGAACTTAAGCTGGACGGCGGATTCCTCCTCAGTTACCTTCTGCGGAGCAAAAAAGGGGCTAATATCAAGCCCTTTGATCCAGCCCTTCTCCTCGAACTACCGGAGGCGCGATCATGAGCCTTAAAGGAAAAGCCGCCGTGGTTACCGGTTCCGCCACGGGGATTGGACAGGGCATTGCGGTGGCTCTGGCCCGGGCCGGCGTAAAAGTGGCGGTAACCTGGAACCGGGACCCTGCGGACGGCACCATGGACCTTATCAAAAAAGCCGGCGGAGAGGCGATTCTGGTAAAGACCGATGTTTCAAGCCGGGAAAGCATCCGCGATTTAATGATGCAAACCAAGGATGCCTTTGGCCGGATCGATATTCTGGTCAACAATGCCGCCTGGCAGCCGAATAAGCTTTTGTTTGAGTATACCGAAGAAGATTTTGATAAGGTTATGGCGATAAATGTAAAAGGCTACTGGCGATGCATTCAGGAGGTTCTGCCCTCCATGAAAAAACAGGAGCACGGTCGTATTATCAACATCGCTTCGATTCACGCAAAAAGGCCCACCGGTTTTGATGCCATCTACGGCACATCCAAAGGCGGCGTTAAAATGCTGACCCGTGAAGCGGCCCTGGCCCTGGGCCCCTACGGCATCACCGTGAACACCCTGGCCCCCGGCGCCGTTGCGCTTCAGCCCCGGGAAACCAAACCGGCGATATTCAAAACCACCGCGCTCAATGTACCGGAGTTTAACAACTTCCCCCCCGGCGGTTTTCTTTCGGGCCGGGTAGGGTACCCCTACGACATAGCGTATTGCGTTCTTTTTCTGGCGGATGAGCAGAGCCAGTATATCACCGGATCCATGCTCCGTGCCGACGGCGGCGCCATGATGTATTAAAACTCCTCCGCCCGTTTCAGGGCCGCCTCCAGAGTACCGCAGACATTGCCGGCCCCCAGCTCCGTTATGAAACCCGCCTTTTCCAGAGCCCGCCGGGGCTGATCCCTCACCTCGCTTAACACCAGGGCGGTCTTTCCCCGGTGGCACTGATCCAGAAAAGATTCCAGGGCGTTGATCCCCGTGGAATCTACCGCGGGAACATCCCGCATCCGCAGTACAAGGGCCCGGGGCGATTTTGCCACGCTCCGCAGGGTGCGCTGGAGGGTGTCCGCCACGCCGAAAAAGAAGGGGCCGGTGATCTCGTAAATTTCGATATTCTTTGTGTGTTCCGGCGCCGGGGATGGATCTTTTTTATCGCTGCCGTAGATAATTTCCGCGCCGAGGGTCCTGGCGCCGGGGCGTATATCCGCTACCTCTACCATGCGCCGCAGAAAGAGGAACGCTGCCAGCACTACCCCTACCTCTACCGCTGTAGCCAGGTCCACCATCACGGTCAGGGCGAAGGTTATCAGCAGTACAAAGGCGTCGCTTTTGGGCGCCTTGATAATAATATTGATAAAACGCCGCAGACTGCTCATGTCCCAGGCTACCATCACCAGCACCGCCGAAAGGCTTGCCAGGGGGATCGCCGATGCCAAAGGGGCCAGAAAAAGCACGAACAGCACCAGCGTCAATGCATGGACGATGCCCGCCACAGGGCTTACCGCCCCGGATTTAATATTCACCGCCGTCCGGGCAATGGCCCCCGTGGCGGGAATGCCCCCGAAAAGCGCCGAGGCCATGTTTCCCACCCCCTGGGCCACCAGCTCCATGTTGGCCTTATGCCTGTCCCCGGTCATACTGTCCGCCACCACCGCCGAAAGCAACGACTCAATGGCCGCCAAAAGGGCGATGGTAAAACTGTCCCGGAAAAGATCCTGCGCCATCCGCCAGCTAAAGGCAGGTATGGCCAGCGCCGGAAGCTTCTGGGGAATCCCCCCAAACCGGTCGCCGATGGTTTCCACCGGAAGTTTGAAGATGGAGCAGATCACCGTGGCAGCAATTACCCCCGCCACTGCGCCGGGAATCCGCGGAACCAGTTTACGGACCAGCAGGATCACCGCCAAGGTCCCCAGGGCCACCGCCAGTGTTACAGGCTGTATCGTGGAAAAAGCGCCGATGTAGCCGCCCCACATTTTTGCGAATTCCGGTGAACCGCCGGCGATGGTAAAGCCGAAAAAATCTTTAATCTGCTGTGAAAAAATCAGGAGCCCTATGCCCGTGGTAAAACCCGCGGTCACCGGATAGGGAATAAATTTGATAAAACGCCCCAGCCCCGCAAAGCCCATGATGATCAACATGAGCCCCGCCATGAGCCCGGCCAAAATCAGCCCCGCCATGCCGTGCCGGGCTATCACCCCAAAGAGGATCACCACAAAAGCCCCGGTGGGCCCGCCTATCTGGTACTTGCTCCCGCCCAAAAGACTGATAAAGAAGCCCGCGGCCATGGCCGTGTAAAGCCCCTGGGCCGGTGTGCCCCCCGCCGCAATGCTGAACGCCATGGACAGCGGCAGCGCCACAATGCCCACGGTAAGCCCGGCGATACAGTCTTTCCCGAAAGAGGCGGCGCTGTAACCATTCCCCCCTAACTTCCTGGGGAAAACCTCGAAGATCCGCGGAATAAAATCACTTAATTTAATCGGAATGATAAATGCCATGAAAGCAGTATAAGGATTTTATTGATAAAACCTCAAGGCACGTCCCGATGACTTTTACATGGAAGTATAGGCCCCGTCCACAATCAAGTCGCTCCCGGAGGTATACCCGGAACTGTCGGCGGCAAGGTAAATTATCGGGCCTACCAGCTCCTCCGGTTTACCCATACGGTGCAGGGGGATAAGGGGCATCCACGCATCTTTTAGCTCCTGGGGCGTATCCACGCTCATGGGGGTGGCGATGTAGCCCGGACTGATGCTGTTTACCCGGATGCCGTAGGGGGCCCACTCCACCGCCAGGGACCGGGTCATGTGGATAACCCCTGCCTTGGAGGCATTGTACGAAGCCTGCCACTGGGGAACATTTACGATGGAGCCGGACATGGAGGCCATGTTGATAATGCTTCCCTTGATGCCCTTTTCTATCATGATTTTACCGGCAGCCCGGGCCACGATATATTCCCCCGTCAGGTTGATGTCGATGACCTCCCGCCATTCGGCGATGCTGGCCTCCAGTGTATCTTTATGGATACAGACGCCGGCATTGTTAAAGACTATGTGGAGGGCCCCTGACCGGGAAACCACTTCCTTCAGGGCGGAATCCACCGCTTTTTCATCGGTAACATCCGCCAAAAGGCTGTAGGCCTTTCCCCCCGCCTTTTCGATAAGCTTTACCGTTTCGTCTGCGCCGGTCCGGGAAACAATGGCGATTTCCGCCCCCGCTTTGGCCAGCCCCAGCGCCACGACCTGGCCTATACCCCGGCCGCCCCCGGTTACCAGCGCTACTTTACCCTTCAAGCTGAATAATTCATCCAAATAGCTCATTAGAACTCCTCATATACGGTAGTACACCGGGGACAAAACCTTGTCAAGCAAATTTTTGCCCTGCTATTCCTCCGGTGTATGTTCCGGCGGGAATGGGCAATGGTAGGTTTCCCCCGCCAGCCGATGGCTGTGTTCGACCTTTGCCCTGGCCAGGAGATCCGGGTTTTCCAGCATATCCAGGGCCGTCATGGCGATCACCTTCCCCGCCTGGATCATACCCTTGTGGGCGATGGCAGAACAGCCGCAGGCAACCATCTGCCAGGAATGGGCCACCATGCCCGTAGGGAAACAGGCGCCTATAAGCTGGGCAGTGGGGGCGTGCCAGCTTGCATCCCCCACATCGGTGGAACCGGGTATCGCCCGTCCGCTCATAACGTAGGGCATAATATCATCAATAATGGGCTTGGCGGCGATTTCTGCCACCCGCTGAGGGTCATCGCCAAAATAGGCGGCCACGTTGGCGGCGATTCCCTTACGGACCGGTTCGGAAAGAGTGTCCCCAAATTTTTGGGCAAAAGCCAGCTCTTCTGCGGTGTACTGGTTGGGCCCCAGGGCAAGGACATTGGTATGCATGGCCCTGCCCAGAACATCGTTCACCAGATATTCGGCGCAGTAACTGTCCCAGCGCATATTCATCACTGTGCCGGTCATCAGGGCCGCCCCTTTGGCGATGTCAATTATCCTTTCGTATATTTCCCGGGCCTGGCTTGTTTTGGGAGCCCTGATATAGTAAAGAAGTTCCGCTGTGGGCTGCACCACATTCGGCGCCTTTCCCCCCACGTCAATATATGCATAGTGAATGCGGGCCTCCTGAATAACGTGCTCCCGGAGATAGTTCACCCCCACGTTCATCAATTCCGCCGCATCCAGGGCGCTCCTGCCGTAGTGGGGAGCCGCCGCCGCGTGGGCCGCCACACCTTTAAAGCCGAAATACACCTGATAGTTTGCCAGACTGCTCATGCTGAAAATTCCGGTCTCTGTCATGGGATGCCAGGTGAGGATCCCGTCTATGCCATTAAAAAGTCCGGCCCGGGCCATAAAAGCCTTGCCCGAACCAGCTTCTTCCGCGGGGCAGCCGAAAAATTTAACCGTGCCGCCCAGCCCCGTTTCCTTCATATAATCTTTAATCCCCACGGCCCCGGCCAGGGCTCCGGCGCCCAGCAGGTGGTGCCCGCAGCCGTGGCCCGCCGCCCCTTCCCGGAGCGCCTTCTTTTCAGCGTTTCCCGCCTCCTGGCTCAGACCCGGCAAGGCATCGTATTCCCCCAGGATGCCGATAACGGGCGCTCCCGAACCAAAGCTGGCCACAAAAGCGTGGGCCATGCCGGCCACTCCCCGCTCAACCGTAAACCCCTCGTCCTTCAAAACCGCAGAGAGGGCATCTGCGGATTGCCGCAGACAAAAGCGGGTCTCCGCAAAATTCCATATCTGATCACTGAGGCCGGTAAAAAGCCCCGCCTTGGATTCAATAGCGGAAATGATCTTTTGTTTATCGCCCATTTAAAGTTCCTCCCCCGGCAGCAACACCCGGATCTGCCCTTTTTTGTATAACCATTTGTTACTGAACCACGCGATGGGGATCAACAGCAACATAACAAAGCCCTGATAGAGGGCAAAGAGCATTGGCTGCTTTATGCCGTAGACGATGATAAAGTAGACCGCCGCGACAATCAGCATGGGAAGGACCGCGCCCTTGATTCGTCCCTTACATCTGATACCGCCCCCAAGCTGGCTTCCCATCGCCCCGACGATGATGGAACCGAAGAGGGCCGGCACGATGTTACCCGAGGCAAGCCTGAATACAGGGAGGCTCAACACCGGCCGCAGGGGCTGGAGGAGTATGACGCCGAGGACGATGACGAGGGTGGTAACAAGACTCGACACGCTTACCGCGATGGAGGTAATAATATCGGCGTCTTCGGTGCCTTCCTCCACGTCCAGGACCTGCAGCGCGGTCCTTGCCACCGGTATTTTCAGGTTGCTGATATTGCCGGTAATCTGAGCCAAGTAGTAGGAACTGCCCAGAATCGGCGAGTAGGCGATGGTTTCCGAAATAGCGCCGGGAACAAAGAGGGCAAGGAGCCCGACGGCTGTGGCCAGGACCTGAAATATCGTGGGCATGGCGTTGAAATAAATCCCCGCGATAGTGGGAATTCCAAGCATGATGATAATGGCGCATACAATACCGATGCGGCCAAGACGGTGCATACTGTCCAAATGCGCCCTGCTTGCATCGTCCATAACCAGGGTGTTTTTTCCTTTTGTATCACTCATAATTTACATTACTCCTATAAAAGATTTTGTGCCCGGCCTCATGTCAGGAGGGCGTTCCAGAGCACCGACGATGCCATAGCGAGGATGAGGCTTATGGCAAGGACAAAATTTCTCAGAAAAGCCCGCGGGCCGGTGGCTATCCGGTTCAAAATAATGGTAATCACCATACTGGTAACAAGGGTGAGCATCTGGATATAACCGGAGGTCCTCCAGTTGAGGAAAAGCGGGACCACAAAAACCGAAAGGATTACCATAAAGAAGACCGATCCACCCAGGGCGGCCCAACGTTTGTCACCGGCCTTCATGTTCATGGAACCCAACTGGATGGGCTTGGTGATAAAGGGGGAAACGAACATACCGCCCATAATACCGATGGACATGACGAACATTACCAGCACAAAGTCCCGGGCAGTCGCCTCAGCCAGCCGGGTCATATCAAGGCCGGCGGCTTTGATCGCCGAATCCGCCGCCATGGTCTCGTAGGGGAGGGCGCCGACCACCGAGAGCCGCCACCAGGGCCAGGGGATGCCGATGAGGGCGACCAGGGAGAACAGCCCGATTACGATAGAAATCGACGGAACAATGGTTGTAGAAACCGTCATCTTAACCAGATTCATCAGTTTTTCGCGGCTGTACCCTTTTGCAATGGCCCGTTTCCACGATTTTCGCATGGAAATGATGGAAAAACCGGTAACATAGGCAATCCCGATGATTACCAGGAGGTAGATAAGCCAGTGGTTGGCCGCATCAAAAAAATTCATAAAATTTCCTCCATAAAATAAAATCCATTATACGCCCTGAAAAAATGGATGTCCAGTTTTATTTTATCCGGCTTTACTTTATCCGGTGTTGGAGGCCCTCTCATATCTTGACAATTCCTCCAACTTAATCTACTTTTCAGGAAATACAGCATATATTAAGAAGGAGAAACATATGGCTTCAAAACGGAGTCCCGGAGAACGGATTGTTGAACTTTGCAAGACCTATTCCCTGACCAGGGAGACTCTGGCGGAACGGAGCGGGCTGGATATAGAGTTGATCAGGCGGATTGAGGAGGAGGGGCATATTCCCGATCTTGCCCCGCTGTTGAAAATATCGAGGGCCCTGGGGGTGCGGCTGGGGACGCTTTTGGATGATCATGAAGGATTGGGGCCGGTGATAGTCCGGGCGGGGCAGGCTCCGGCGGCGGCGAGGTTTATCACAGGGCTGCCGGAGGAAGGCGCCGCGGAAAAAGCCGGGGGAAAAACGGCGGGGCATCAGGGCTTGACTTTTAATGCGCTGGCGGCGGACAAGGGGGGGCGGCACATGGAGCCCTTCATCGTGGATATTGATCCCACGGCGGAGCAGGAAAAATCGACCCACGAGGGCGAGGAATTTATTTACGTTTTGTCGGGGAAAATTTCTTTGGCCTATGGCAAAGATGAGTGGGAACTGAATACCGGCGATTCGATTTATTACGATTCCATCGTGCCGCACCGGGTGTTGGCAGCGGGCGGACCGGCGGCCGGGCCGGCGCAGATTCTGGCGGTTATTTACAGCCCTGTATAAGGAGCAGCACAATCATGCAGTTTATCGAAACAACCCTGGGGGCCGTGCTGGAAGAGCAGGCCAAAAAACGGAGTGATCATGAATTCTTAATTTATGCCGACAGGGATCTCCGTTTTACCTATGGCGAATTCAACCGGCGGGTTGATGATCTGGCCAAGGGCTTCCTCGCCATGGGTCTTAAAAAGGGCGACCATGTGGGGCTTTGGGCCACCAATGTGCCGGACTGGAACACGATCCTTTTTGCCTGCGCAAAACTGGGGATCGTTTTTGTGACGATCAATACGGGATACAAACTCCACGAGCTGGATTATCTTATCAAGCAATCGGATTTGGCCTGCCTTTGCATCATCGACGGCTGGCGGGATTCCGATTATGTAGGCATGGTGAACGAGCTGATCCCGGAGCTTAAAACCGCGGTCCGGGGCCATCTCCATGCGGAAAAATATCCCTTCCTGCGCCATGTTGTGTATGTGGGCCAGCAGAAGCACCGGGGTATGTACAGCTTTAGCGAGATACTTTTATTGGGCCAGCATGGCGATGATAACGAGCTGCGGAAAATCGAAGCTTCTCTGGATACCAACGATGTAGTGAATATGCAATACACCAGCGGCACTACGGGCTTTCCCAAGGGCGTTATGCTGACCCACCGCAACATCCTCAACAACGGCCTGGGCATAGGCGATAACCAGCGGCTTTCGGAAAAAGATATTGTGTGCCTGCCGGTGCCGCTGTTTCACTGTTTCGGTTTAGTGCTGGGGATGATGGCGATCCTGACACACGGCTCCACGGCGGCTCTGGTGGAATGGTTCGATCCATTGTTGGTGCTGGCGACGATCCAAAAAGAAAAATGTACCGCCGTCTACGGCGTTCCCACCATGTTTATCGCCGAGCTGAACCACCCCATGTTCAAGATGTTTGATCTTTCCAGCCTCCGCACGGGAATTATGGCGGGCTCCCCCTGTCCTATCGAAGCCATGCGGAAGGTCATCGATCTGATGCACATGAAAGAAGTAACGATCTGCTACGGCCTCACCGAATCTTCCCCGGTGATGACCCAGACCCATTTCGATGACACAATCGAAGTAAAGGTAGAAACCGTGGGCCGTGAACTTCCCGGTGTCGAAGTATCGATCCGCGATCCTGAAAGCGGCGAAGAATGTACCGATGGCGTTCACGGCGAATTCTGCTGCCGGGGCTACAATACCATGAAGGGCTACTACAAAATGCCCGAAGCCACCGCCCAGTGCATAGACAAAGAAGGCTGGCTCCATTCCGGCGACCTTGGCGTTAAAGACAAGGACGGCAACTTCCGCGTTACAGGCCGCATCAAAGACATGATCATCCGGGGGGGCGAAAATGTGTATCCCAAGGAGATCGAAGATTTTCTCTACACCATGCCGGGCGTTAAAGACGTTCAGGTGGTGGGCATTGCCAGTAAAAAATACGGCGAAGAAGTGGGGGCCTTTGTCATCCTCCACCCGGATATCACCATGAACGAAGAAGATGTGCGGGATTATTGCCGGGGGCAAATCAGCCGTTTCAAGATCCCTAAGTATGTTTTTTTTGTGGATGCCTTCCCCCTCACTTCCAGCGGAAAAATTCAGAAGTACCAGCTGCGGGAAATGGGATCGAAGAAAGTGGAGGAGCTGGGCATAGCGACTTGACAGGAAAGGCGCTATTCCGCATGATTTTTGTAAGAGGTTATTATGAAAATCGATCCAACACTAAAAAATCTGGATGACATATTCCCTGCGGATTTGAGCGCCGAAGAAAAAGCCCGTGCAAAAACTTTGTTCTTAAAAAATCTTTCTCTGGCGGCCCACCATTTTTATGGCGGAAAAATTCAGACCCTGCCCAAGTGCGGCATTTATGGCCTTAACTGGTTCAATGTCTGGTACACGCCGGGGGTATCGGAAATTTCCACCACAATCCGTTCCGATCAAGACGCATCCTTCGGCCTTTCCAACCGGGGAAACATGGTGGCGGTGGTCTCCGATTCTACCCGTGTTTTGGGTGACGGCGACTGCGGCCCCGCAGGGGGGCTGGGGGTCATGGAAGGAAAGGCCATGCTGATGAAATATCTGGGGGGTGTGGACGCGTCGGCCCTCTGCGTGGATTCCCGGGGCCCCGATGGTAAACACGATCCGGCAAAAATTATCGAATTTGTAAAAATGGTTCAGCCTTCTTTTGGGGCCATCAATCTGGAAGACATCAGCCAGCCCAACTGTTTCCGGGTGCTGGACGAATTGCGGGAGGCCTGCGACATTCCGGTGTGGCACGATGACGCCCAGGGAACGGCCTGCATCACCCTGGCGGGGCTTCTTAATGCACTGAAACTGGCGGGGAAAAAACTGTCCGAGGCCCGGATCGTGCTTTTGGGGGCCGGCGCCTCCAACACCACCATCGCCCGGCTGATCCAGAGCGGCGGCGGCGATCCGGCGAAGATGATTGTTTTTGATTCCAAGGGCGGGCTCCACACGGGGCGGGAAGACATTAAGGGTGATAAACGAAACTACCGTAAATGGGAAATCTGCGAAGGGACAAACCCCGGGAAAATTGCCGCCATTGAAGACGGGATTAAAGGCGCCGATGTGCTCATCGCCCTTTCCACCCCGGGGCCCAACACGGTGAAGCCTGAATGGATCCGCTCCATGGCACCCAAGGCCGTTGTTTTTGCCTGCGCCAACCCGGTGCCGGAGATTTGGCCCTTCGCCGCAAAAGAAGCGGGGGCATTTATCGTGGCCACCGGCCGGGGGGATTTTCCCAATCAGGTGAACAATTCCGTTTGTTTCCCCGGCATCCTCAAGGGTGCCCTTCTGGTGCGGGCCCGGAAGATCACCGACGGCATGGCGATCCGCTGCGCCCATTCCATTGCAGATTTTTCCGAGCGGCGGGGGATCAGTCCCGATAATATCGTTGCCACGATGGACGAGACCGATGTTTTCGCCCAGGAGGCCGCCGATGTGGCCATGCAGGCTATTGCCGAAGGGGTGGCCCGGCTTAACCTGTCCAGGGAGGAAGTGTACCAAAAGGCCCATGCGGATATCGCCGCCGCCCGCCGCCAGACCGGAGATCTAATGAAGCTGGGCCATATCGCAGAACCGCCCGCAGAAATGCTGGAGGAAGCGCTGGCAAAGGCCTTGAAGACGGTGCGGGGCTAGGAGAAGGATAAAAGATTACAGGCCTTAAAAACCGCCCCGGCATCCAACATCTTAAACCCAAAAAGATCCTTTTCCTGGTGCATATTCGCCGCGTTAATGGCGCAGGTCTGGGGTTCGATGCAGAGGAATGAATCGTTGCCATCCTGGTTCCAGAGCACCCAGTAGGCAAACTGTTCATCGGTTTGGTAGTACAGTTTTCCGCCAGTTTTTACGTTTTCAATCACTGCCCCGTGAAAGAGGCGGCCGTCTTCACCGGTAAATGATCCGGCGAGAAATTGGCCGAATACTTTTTCACCCTTTTTTAGAATACGGCCGGAGCGGAAGTCCGTCATGGGGGGCCCGGCCTCGTGCTGAATATCCCCCAGGGCGATACGGATGCGGTAAGCTTCGGGGGATTTTTCCCGATCCGGCAGCGCGAAGGCGGTATGAAAGCCCAGCATCAGGGGCATGGGCTTATCACCGGAATTTTCAAAAAACACTTCCTGGGAAAGCCGCCCTTCTTCCAGACGGTATATAAGCCGCGCCCGGAAGGGATGGGGAAACCAGCGGTAGACCTCGCCCCCCGCCGGGGAAGTAAAGGACAGCCCGATTTCCGCCCCGCCATTTTCTGCGGCAATCCTGTCCACCTGCCAGGGGCGCTGATATAAAAAACCATGGAGGTGTTGATTTCCCTTATTGGCCGGCAGCAGATACTTTTGGCCCCGGGCTTCAAAACGGCAGCCCTCGATACGGTTTGGCGGAAAGAGCACCGGCAGACCAAAGGCTTCCGGAAGGATAAGATATTCCCCCAGATTGCGGGGTTTACGGAGATAAGAAGTACGCTTATCATCCAGCGAAATGAGATGCCCCCCAAAACCGGGCAATAACAATGCCCTTGTTTCACCGGCCCGGAGTTCCAGGGCGGGGATACCTTCCCATTGCAGGGATACTACATCAGAATCAGCCATGTTTAACTATACTCCTTATTCGTCCAGAATAATGTCATGGGCATAAGCGCGCAGGTTAGTATTTTTTACTTCTTCATCTTCTATGCCGCCTAAAAGTTCGCCCATAATGTTTTCCGAAAAGATCACCCTGTAGGGGCGGTTGTGGTAATTCCGTACGGTATTTTTTAACCGCGGCATACCGGGGGTTTTGTTATGATCTTCGATTACCAGGGTGTAGAAATCGCAGAGCTTTTCTTCGATTGCCGCCGGATCATTTTCGCACAAGATTTCTTCCGCCAGTTTTCCCGCAGCACTGTATGATTCAAGCTGTTTAAAGGCGCTGCCGAACCATTTGCTGTAGGGAATATATTTTTTCTCCAGATAAAATAAAATTTTGATAAGGTAATTGACGATGCGTCCCGCCTGAATTTTAAGGCCGGTGATATCGCCCAGTTCCCGGCTTCTGCCGATAAAAGCTTCCTTGTTTGATATATAATGCCACAAAACCGCCAGCCGCAGTTTACAAATTTCATCGGGATAAAATTTCAGCTCCTCCCGGGCCTTGTTAAGCTTACCAAGACCGTCGTGGAAAACCTCGCCGCCGGTGATCTCTATCAGGCTCTGATCCTTAAAAGCCAGCCAGTCATGGAGCGTAAAATTACTGATTTTATCCATGGCATATCTGGTTTTCAGGTAATCCTCAAAGACGACGATTTCTATCAAATGGTTGATTTCGTTTTTGCCGGGTCTTTCCATCCGCTGCACTTTATCATAAGCGGGCTCGGAAAAGTTTACCGGGAAATTTTTGTAGAGCGCGGGAAGCTCCCGGCAGAGGTAATTGTCTATTTCAGTTATTTTGCTTTTATCATCAACAAAGATCTGCATACGGGGACCCCAGTTGTGATCCATGGATGTGGCCGTGTCAAAGCCCATGACATCGGAACCGTAGCCGATTAACGAGGATGAATAGTTTAGTTCCGGGGAAAATTTTTGCAGCAGCGGTTTAACAACATCGTGATAAAAGCCCCGGCAGAGGTCAATGCCATGGATGAATTCTATTTTGTCCGCCATGGTCCACGCGCTCCCTTCGCGAAGTTATCAGGAATGTCACAGCCCGGGCGAAACCGTAACCGCCAAAAACCGAGATCAGCCGGTCAAGAATATTCACCGGAATACGGCAGAGAATTTCGGTGAGGGGCAGGGGCAATCCCTTCCTTGTCAGCATACGCTTGAAAATAAAAACCTCCGCATCATAAAAATCCCGGCGGACAAAAAACGTTTCTATCACGGTGCTGATAATACCGCCTGCAAGGCTCATCAGTATGCACATCACCAGGGACAAGGTAAACAGAATCGTAATCCGTCCGTAGATGCCGCCGGCAGGGGGTTTCCCGCCGGGGTTTACGGAACATTCAGCGGGGAACAGCCGCATGGAGTATGCGGTTACCAGCGCCGAGATGATATTGCAAAGGGTATAGAGGTAATTGGGCAGATCCTGAACCAGCAGCGAATTGACAATGGCGTGGGTCAAAATAGCGGTAACGATGCCGCAGGGCAGGCCGCCTAAAAAGGTAAGGGCCACCGTGAACAGGGTATCCATAAACAGGGGAAAACCCAGCAGATTCTGAAAGAGCAGCACCGCCCCCAGGTTGAGCAAGGCCCCGGCGAGTCCCAAGAGCACAATTTTTGCAGCGCTCAAAAAATTTTTCATGGATAAAATTAGTGTATATGAGGATTTGCCCATTTGTCAATTATATGTTAGGCTTTTATTCATGCCCTATGATTTGGAGTTGGTAAGCCTTGCGGAATTAGACGCCTATTTTCGTTTGTCCTGGCTTTTTGCGGGTCTTATCGCCCTGATGACGGTGCTGCTCATGCTGCTGTACCTGCGAAACCGCCGCTCGGAACGCCGGGGGGAGCAGAACGCCGAGGTTTCCCTGGGGATTATTCAGGGTCAGGAGGAGGAGCGGCGGCGGGTGGCGGGAGAATTGCACGACGCCATACTGCCGGAATTGAGCATCCTGGCCCAGACCATTTCAACGGGGGGAGCCGCGCTGGAACATCAGCGGAAAATTGCATCGGCAATCCGGGAACTCTGCGCCTGGATTTTGCCCCCGGACTTTGAAAATCTTTCATTTCAGGAAACCCTTGAATCCCTTTGCGCCGTCTTTTCCCGGCGGGGCAGAATGGAATTCAAATCCGCTATTGATAATGACCTTGACCTTGGCAGTCTTGACGGGGAGGCCCGGCTTGCGATTTACCGCATCGTACAGGAAGCCCTGACCAACGGCGAGAAACACGCCGCCGGTCCGGTGGTTCTCGTGGCCCGGAACAGCCGCCTTGCAAACGGAGATCCCTCCCTTTTGATCTGCGTTTCGGATCACGGCCCGGGCCTTGGCAAAAGTCCCGGCAAAGGTCTGGGTCTGCGGATCATGCGTCTGCGGGCCGTGTCTCTGGGGGCTTCCCTGGACTTTATATGTGAGAAAGGCAACGGCCTCATGGTGCGGCTGGAAATACCGGTTTTGCCATGAACAGCATATTCATTGTGGAAGACCACCCGGTGATGCGTAGGGGTCTTGCCGGCTGGTTTGCCGAAACCGGGCGCTGGAATGTCCTGGGTACAGCAGCCAGTCTTGATGAGGCGGCGGTACTGTTATCTCAAGGCTCTCCTCCGGATATCATCGTCCTGGACATACAGCTTGGCCGCCGGGAATTGGGCGAACACGCCTGGGGCCTCGGCCTTGTCCCGTGGCTTCGGAAGCAGTTTGGCAAGGCGGCCCCATTCTGCGTGGTATACTCCGGCTTTACCGATACGGCCCATGTCAGCACCGCATTCAAGCAGGGGGTGCGGGGCTATGTGGGCAAAGACGCCGACGAAGCTGCGCTGGAAAAGGCGCTCCTGGTCGTTCTCGCCGGGGACGAGTACCTGGACCCGTCCCTCGCGGTGGACCGGTTGAACCGGGTTGTCGGCCTTGAGGAACGCCTTACCCAACGTGAGGCCGAGGTCTTCAATCTGGCAAAAGCGAGACTCAGCAGCCGCGAAATCGGCGCGCGCCTGGGCATCAGCAGCCGTACCGTGGACAACATCCTTTCCTGCATCTTCGACAAAACCGGCATCGCCAACCGCAAAGAGCTGGGAAATTTATAGAAAATTCGTAAAAACGTGAGATTTTTACTCATGACAAGGGATCTGCCAGGGGGGAAAATATGCATACGGGGAAATCCCGTAAAGGAGTTTTTATGCAAAAAGGCAAAATGGTGATTCTGGGTCTGCTTGTGCTGGCAGTCTCGGCTGGTTCGCTCCATGCGCAAAACGCATCGAGCGATTTCAATGGTGGTTCAGTTTTTGATCTGACCCTTCTCCAGGCTCAGGGACAGTATCCAGGGTATGACCCGGAGGCCATAAAAGCCCAGCAGCAGGCAGCGGCGGCGCCGATGTATGCGGGGCTCAAGAATATGGCCTTTGGCCTGTGGTCGTGGCAGAACGGCGACATCTTCGGCGGCGCAATGACTGCGGGACTGGAAGGGGTCGGTTTGGCATTGGTAATTACCGGCCTTGCCATAATGCCACAAGACGGTGATGAAGACGCTGGTGATGCTGATAAAACGAATACAGCGTTCATAATGTTTGCTAGCGGCGCCGTCACATTAGGTGGTGGTGCGCTCTTCGGCTATTTCTGGGGCTCCAGCCAATACAAAAAACAGAACGCCGTAGCCACAGGTTTTGGCGGCAACCCGCTGGAACATGTCAGTTTTGGCGTTGTTCCGGGTGTCGGCGGAAGTTTGATGTATTCAACGAGTTTCTAACTTACCATTGTCCGCCATGGCCCGCCCGCTCTAAACAAATTGGGCCGCAGGGTGATGGCGGCTTCCGCCGTGCCGCCTTCGCCGTTTTCTGCAAACGAGATAGAAGCGGCGGGGTCAAGGGCGGCCAGCACATCGGCGGCGGCGTTTACGGCGATACGGTTCTGTTCGGCGGGGCTAAAGGCCCGGCAGCTGGGGCAGGAACACCACGCGTCTTTACCGTCCCTGTCGGGCCAGAGATGAAAAACTTTGACCTCAGGCGTTTTGCGAAAAATTTTTTCCACCTTGCTTTTCAAAAGGGCGATGGTGTCGGGGTTGGTGGGACAAAAGTTAAAATCTTTTTTTCGTTTTCCCCCGTTCATGCGGAACAGATCCCGGTGGAAAAGAAATTTAGACCGGGGCACCGGCAGTGAAAGATCGTACCCGCCCGCTTCAATAATAAGATCGTAATTTCGGATCGCATCAAGGAACCGCTGCTTTTTACGGGAATTTTTCCACAGGGATTTTTCCCTCAAAGAGAAAACCAGCGCATCGATCCGGTTTAACGCGGCCCAGCGGGGAAGTTCTTCGGTGTATTTTCTCATGTCCTTTCCGGTAATGGCCAAACGGGCAAGACCCGCAGCGCCTTCTTTGCCGGAAGACATATAGCCCCGGTCATCAGCCAGATTGTATATCCCGTCGGAACGAAGGGGTGGCAGCTCCTCACGCCGGGGTTCAGGCCAGCGGATCCCCAGGGCGGCCAGAAAAGCAAAAATCCCGTTACAGAGGCCGCGGTTTGAGTCCCCATAAACCTCGATGCGGTCCCGGCCCACCCGCCAGGAAAAACCGGCACGATCCGTTTCAGCGCCACCGCTGTTAAGCACGATGATAGGAACATCGTCACCGGGCGCCTGCCCTGCGGCATCAGAGAGAGCCGGCGGCTTTGCCCCGGGCCCCCGTAAAAGGCCGATGCAGCGGGCCAGCTCTGCCGCGGCATTTTTTGCCACAGTATTATCAAAAGGAACCAGAATCGTCCAGTTCCGGGAAACATCGAAAACCATCATAAATAGTAGTATAAATGATTTTTTTTCGTTAAAATAGAGTTATTAGGGGGAATTATGGCAAATTTACCTGGAGCATTGCGGGGAGGACTGGACACGAAAATATTTGCGGATGAAGAGGGTTGTCTGGAAAGGATACCGGATTTTTTATCGCAGATAAACAGCAAAAAATTACCGGCGCTGCTGGTGTACGATAACAATACAAAAAAAGCAGCGGGACAAAAAGTTGCGGATATTCTTTCCCGGGCAAAAATTTCTTTTACGGAAAAAATTCTGAGCCCGGACAGTTCCGGCATTGTCAGCCCGGATTATACCTGGGTGATAGAGCTGCGGGATCTTATAAAATCACAAAATGTTTTTCCCATCGCGGTGGGCAGCGGTGTTGTCAACGATCTCGTAAAAAGATCATCCTTCGAGGCGGAAACCCCCTACCTTTGCGTGGGCACCGCCTCGTCCATGGACGGGTACGCCTCTTTTGGAGCGGCCCTGGTAAAAGACGGTTACAAGGTTACGCTGCCCTGTACCGCTCCCGCTGCAGTGGCGGCGGACCCCGGAATACTTCGTGCCGCTCCTTACGATATGACCGCCTCGGGCTACGGCGATCTTTATGCAAAACTGGCCTCCGGGGTGGACTGGATTTTGGCGGACCGGCTGGGTCTGGAACCCATCCACACCGAATCCTGGGATCTGGTTCAAAAGGAGCTTCCCGATTGGATAGGATCGCCTGAAAAACTAAAGGCCGGTGATACGGCGGCGTTCTCAGGGCTGTTCCGGGGGCTCACCATGAGCGGTATCGCCATGCAGGTCTACAAAGATTCACGGGTCGCCTCCGGGGCTGAACACCTGGTAAGTCATATTTGGGAGATGGCCCACCTTTCCCGAAACGGACTGCCCGTGTCCCACGGTTTCAAGGTTGCCATGGGGACCGTTCTTTCAGTTTCGCTGATGGAATTCCTCTATCATTATCCCCCGGGAAAAATTTCTGTTGAGACCGCCGTAAAAAAACGGCAGACCTGGGAGGAACGGGAAGAGTCGGTGCGCCGGGCTTTTCCGGATAAAAAAACTTCGGATCAGGTGCTGGAAGTCTGCAGATTAAAATGGCCCGATGAAAAAGCATTAACGCTGAGGCTGCAACAAATTGTTTCACTGTTGCCGGAGATGCGGAAAATTTTTGATGATAAGCTATCCTCCCGGAACCGTGTTGTTGATGATCTTCGCCGGGCAGGCTGTCCCGTGGATCCGGCGGAATACGGCGTAAGCCCCAAAGAAGCGATAGAAACACTGGTAAAAGCCCAGATGATCCGTCAGCGTTACACCATACTGGATGCGGTTTACGAGCTGGGCCTCTTTGAAGAATTTGCGGGGGCGCCGGTTTAACATGATTTCCTATCTGCCCAATCTTAACCCGCCGGACGGGGGCGATTACGATGCGGCCATCATCGGCTGCGGTGTTTCCGGGGCCAATATCGCCCGGCGTCTTTCGGCGTATCAGATCCGCACGGTGGTTTTGGAAAAAGCCGCCGACGTTTCCTTTGGCACTTCAAAAAGCAATTCGGGGATCGTCCACGGCGGTTTTCATCATAATAAAAAATACCTCAAGGCCCGGCTGGAAATACAGGGCAGCCTGATGTTTGATCAGCTTCACCGGGAGCTGGATTTTCCCTTTAAGCGCTGCGGCATTATTGTGGCGGCCCTCCACGAAGACGAAATGAAGGCCGTGGAGCAGCTCTACTTTCAGGGCGTGGAAAACGGCGTTATCGGCATAGAAATTTGTTCCCGGGAACGGATTCTGGAACTGGAACCAAAACTCAATTACGATGTGGTGGGGGGCCTCTACGCCCCCGGCGGCGGGATGATAGAGCCCTACCGTTTTGTTTTTGCCCTGGTGGAATCGGCGATGAAAAACGGCGTCCATCTTTTTACCAATTTCAAAGTAGAGGCTGCCGGCCGTGACGAAGGGGCGGGCCTCTGGACAGTGCAGTCTGCGGATGGCCGGAAAATCCGCTCCCGTTATGTGATAAACTCCTCAGGGCTTTTTGCCGATGAAGTTTCCCGCATTTTCGGCGGCGAAGAATTTTCCATCAAGGCCCGGAAGGGTGAATATTATCTTATGGACAAACAGACAAGGGCCCGGCCCGGGCGGGTGGTTTTTCCCGTGCCTACGGCCTTATCAAAAGGTATGCTCGTGATACCCACGGTGGAAGGCACGGTGCTGGTGGGGCCCACGGCGGACAACACCGAAAACAAATACGACTACGGCACCACCACAAACCGGCTGGAACAAATTCTCGATTCGGGGAAAAACATGATCCCTTCCCTGAGCCGCAACGATGTGATCACCAGTTTCGCCGGCCTCCGCCCTTTTCTGGAGGAAGATTTTTATATCGAGGCGTCGAAAAAAGCCCCGGCCTTTGTGCAGGTAGCGGGCATTCAGTCGCCGGGCCTTACCGCATCTCCTGCCATCGGTGAATATGTCAAGGATCTGCTCAAAGGCATAGGCTTAGAGCTGACTGAAAAATCCGCCTGGGATCCTTATGTGGAAGTCCGGCCCAGGACCCGGGAAATTTCTCCCTTTCAACTGGATGAACTTATCGCCCAGGATCCCGCCTGGGGCAACATGGTGTGCCGCTGCGAGAAAGTCAGCGAAGCGGAAATTGTCCAGGCCATACGGCAGGGGCATTACACGCTGGACGGCATAAAATATTTTACCCGATCCCAGATGGGCCGTTGTCAGGGCGGTTTTTGTACGTATAAGATCATCAAAATAATTATGCGGGAGACGGGCCTTTCCTGGGATGAAGTGAGCAAGCACGGAGATGCCAGCCGGCTTCTGGAGGCGGAACTGTGAAGGAACTACAATTTGATGCGGTTGTTATCGGAGGCGGCGCCGCCGGAATGGCAGCGGCTCTGGAATTGGAAAGATCAGGCTGTTCCGCCGCCATCCTTGAACGGGAAGATCATCTGGGCGGCATCCTTATGCAGTGCATCCACAACGGATTCGGCCTCCAGGAATTTAACGAAGAACTTACGGGCCCGGAATTTGCCGGACGTTTTATCGAAAAAATAAAATCAACGGGAATTCCTGTGTATCTTAACACCACCGTTATTTCGCTGCGGTCCGAAGGGTCTGCCGGACAAAATCACAAGGAACTTTTCTGCGTGTCGCCGGATCAGGGCGTTATGAAAATCAGCGCAAGGGCGGTGGTGCTTTCCATGGGCTGCCGGGAACGTAACAGAGGTAACGTGCGGATCCCCGGCTCCCGGCCCGCGGGCGTTTTTACCGCCGGCCTTGCCCAGCGCCTGGTCAACATCGAAGGTTATATCCCCGGTAAAGAGGTGGTGATCATCGGTTCCGGTGACATTGGCCTTATCATGGCCCGGCGCATGACCTGGGTGGGCTGCAAGGTCAAGGCCGTGGTGGAGATCATGCCCTATCCTGCAGGCCTCACCCGGAACATCGTCCAGTGCCTCAAGGACTTCGACATCCCCCTGTATCTGTCCAGCCAGACCACCAATATTTTCGGCAACGACCGGGTGGAAGGGGTAGAGGTAACGCCCATGGAAAACGGCGCCATGGTCCCGGAGAAAAAATTCCGTATTGATTGTGATACGGTGCTTCTTTCGGTGGGACTGGTGCCGGAGAATGAACTTTCCAAAGAAGCCGGTGTGGAACTCAACAGCGCCACCGGGGGCCCGCTGGTGGATGCCGGCCTTATGACCAATGTGGAAGGGATCTTCGCCTGCGGTAATGTGCTCCATGTGCACGACCTCGTGGACTACGTTGCCGAAGAAGCCCGGCTGGCCGGTTCATTCGCCGCAAACTGGCTCCGGGGCGGCCATCCCTGTATGCAGGTCCGCCTCAAGGCCGGCCCCAGCATCCGCTACGTTAACCCCGGTAAACTCAACCCCCAGGGCGGCAACAAAATTTTTATGCGGTCCCTCATCGTAAAAAACGATGCAACGCTGGAGCTGAAGATAGGCGCCAGGGTGATAAAAACCCTGAAACAGCGCCATGTACAGCCCTCGGAGATGATCACCGTGGAGCTCGGCCCAAAAGACTTTGAAAATGTCAGCCTTAACGCTGAATCAACCCTGGAATTTTCCCTTGCATGAGGTTTGAAAAAACATGAAAGAGCTTACCTGTATAGTATGTCCCATCGGTTGTTCCCTTAACGTTGAAGAAGGCGCACCTGGTGCGGATGGTTTTGCAAGCCTTACCATCAGCGGCAACCGCTGCCCCCGGGGCGCCGCCTATGCGCGGGAGGAGATACGATCCCCCAGGCGGGTAGTGACCGCCACCTGCGCTATAGCGGAGGAAAGCATAGCCGGTAGCCACAGTGCAATCAATACCCGCCGCATCCCCGTCAAAACATCGGCCCCCTGCCCCCGTGAAAAAATCGATGAGCTTTTAAAAGAAGTTTATCACACTAAAGTTAAACTGCCCGTCAATTCCGGTGATAAGATCATCGCCGATTGGCAGGGCAGCGGCATTGATATAGTAGCGGTACGAGCGGTTGAGGGGTGAATAAGCGCGGGAGTATTGATTGCGGCGCGGGGGGTATTGATTGCGGCGCTTGACAGCATTATTAGCATACTGCATAATGAATGAAACTAACTTAAGGAGTTATGACATGGAAAAAGAAGCAAAGAAACCCGGTGCCGTCCTCAGGGCGAAGATGGACGAGTATCAAGCGAGCGCCAGGAGCCTTTCAAAGGCCATAGGTGCAAGCCAGTCCGGGGTGAACCAAATCGTGGGCGGGAGAACGAAAATAACGGTTTCAATGGCATTGAGACTGGGGAAATTTTTCGGTACCACACCCTTATATTGGCTGGATCTGCAGAGGGACTTTGATTTAGCCGAAGCCCTGAAGGACAAAAAATTGGCCGCCACCGTAAAGGGGATTGCCAAAGCCACAAAGCCTGCTGTCAAAGCCAAAGCCAAGGCAAAACCGGCCGCTGCAAAAGCTAAACCCGCCGCCAGGAAGGCCCCCGGTGCAAAACCGGCTGTCCGGAAACCGCGGAAAGCGAAATAAGGGAATTTTCCTTTAAGGCCGGTTTGTTGGTCTTTTTTCGTTTTTATACGACAAAAAACCGCTGCATTATGAACATAAGCAGCGGTACGGTGAACATACAAAGCAGCGTGGAAAGAAAGACCAGTGAACTGGCCTCCTCCGGGGCTACCCGGTAGAGAGACGCGAGAATAGAGGTAGTGGAGCCCACGGGCATGGCAGTGATCAGAACCGCCAGCATCAACAGGGGGCCCCGAACGCCGATAAAGTAAAAAAGCAAAGCTGCCGCCATGGGCAGAATCAGGAGCCTGAGGGCTGTGGTAACGTAAATTCTCCAGCGGCCAAAGATCTGGCGGATATTTGCCTGGGCCAGGGTTATGCCGATAACGATCATCGAAAGGGGGGAAGTGATGTCCCCGGTCATTTTGACGGCCCGGTAGAGGGGCTCAGGCAGCCTTAGGGAACATAAAAAAAAGATCAGCCCCAAAAAAGTGGCAATCACATTGGGATTTGCAAAAGTTTTCCAGGAAACCGACAAAACATTTTTCCCCTCTTTGGAAATCAGCCAGGCGCAAACCGAATAGGCCAGGAAACTGAAAGGTATATTGAAAATTACCGCGTGGAAAACATACGAGGGCCCAAGAATCGCCTCTACCATGGGATAACCGATAAAGCCGCAGTTGGAAATGATGATGGCGTAACGGTGCACCCCCCGTTCCGGCCCCGGCATCCCCATAAGGCGGGGATAGATAAAAGCCACCGCAAAGGCGACAGCGTAGGTCACCGCCGAAAGGCCCAATGCCAGGGCGCCCTCGCCCAGAAGCTCCCGGCTAAAGGGCCGCTGGAAAGAGGCGAACAGCATGGCCGGAAGGGTAAAGTTGATGATGAAGGAGGAAAAATGCCCCGCCATTTCCGGCCCTGTTGCCTTCAGCCTGGCGGTGACAAAACCGGCCAGCATCAGGAAAAAAAGGACCAGAACCTGGCTGATGATATTCATGAAGGCCATTGTAGGCTTTTTTGCAGGCTGTTTCCAGCCCTCACTCTGTTATACTTTTCGCCAATAATCTGATTTACTTTTCGCCATCAGTCTATTATACTTATCGCATGAGCAGGGAATATTACCGTTGGCAGGAGAAAAGCGTCAAAAACGCCCTTGGGTTACGCCGGGTGGTGGTCGTATCCGGGGCGAGGCAGACCGGCAAAACTACCCTTTCACAGCGGATTTTGGGCAAGGACGGTGATTACCGCAGCCTTGATGATACTGATCTGCTGAATTTTGCCCTGGCAGACCCCAGGGGTTTTGTTATGAACAAAGCCGGCCCCATGGTCATTGATGAAATCCAGAAGGCCCCGAAACTTATACCGGAAATCAAACAAGTGGTGGATAGAAACAAAGGTCCGGGGCAATACCTGCTCACGGGTTCAGCCAACATTTTAACACTGCCTGTTATTTCCGACAGTCTGGCCGGACGGGTAAAATATATGCGCCTCCGTCCGTTGACTGTGGGGGAAATCCTCGGCAAAAAACCGTCATTTCTGAAACGATCATTCGAGAAAAATTTTCCAGGTAAAATCACCGGATACGACAAGGCCGCTATTATAGATTTGGCCTTTCGCGGCGGCTATCCTGAGGCTGCCGCCCTCAATAATTTGCATCACCGGAAAGACTGGCATACGGATTATGTGCAAACCCTGATTGAGAGGGATTTGAAAGACATTGCAAATATCCGCCGGCAGGATGCATTAAAAGATTTAGTTGGCATTCTTGCTTCATGGTCCGCAAAATTTATGGAAATTTCGCAGATAACTACTGCTTTATCAATCAACAAAATTACGCTGGACACATATATCAATACCCTGATTTCCATGTTCATGTTTGAAAAAGTGCCGCCCTGGCTTAAAACAGATTATGACCGCATCGGCAAACGCGCAAAGTTTTTTGCGGCGGATACAGGGCTTATGACCTCTGTTCTTGGCTGGAAACCGAATGAAGTTTTTATGAACAATGACCGCTCGGGTAAATTAATCGAAACATTTGTATTTCAGGAATTGGCAGCGCAGGTTGATTTGGAAAGTCAATATTTCCTGTATCAATACCGCGATAGGACTGCCAGGGAAATTGATTTTCTTATAGAACGGGAAGACGGCGCATTACTTGGCATGGAAGTTAAGGCGGGCCATTCTGTATCTAAAGAAGATTTTGCGCCGCAGGAATGGTTCGTCCAAAACATAGTGAAAAACAAAACGCCCTACACGGGCCTTGTGCTTTATTCCGGCGACCGGGTAATTCCCTTCGGTGAAAATATGCTGGCCGTGCCGACTGCAGCCTTGTGGATGGAATGATGCGGGGCCGCTGAAAAGCCCCAGCTATCACTCTTCCAGAATCAGCAGCGTCTTGGGGTCCAGCCTCAGGGCCATGTGTTCCGGGTTGTAGGCCCCCCTCTCTTTGGAAACCGTAAGCTCTATGTGATCGGGTTTTGGCTCCAGAACAATGATCACGTCAAAAAGCTCGCCGTAGTTTTGAAACACCAGCGGGATGTTCCGCTTGTCGTACTGACCGTTCTGAACGGTGCAGCTATACCAGACCGAAAGCCCCAGGTCTTTGGCAAATTGCTTCACCGCGGCGATGTGGCCATCCTCGGCGGCGGAAAAATCGAAACCGTCGATGATCACCGCTTCGGCGGCGAAACCGCCTTCCCGGATCATGGCTTTAAGGCTCCGGAGGATCATGTCGCCGGAAATGCCGCCCTGGGTGAATTTCATCAGCACGCGGTTTTTGATCACCTCGTTTTTCACCTCGGCGGCGTTTTCCAGATTTTTCTTTTTGGTGATTTCATCAAAAATATCCTCGTACCAGGCCAGCACATAATCGGTATGCTGGGTAAAACTTACGTGGATAACCTTTTTTCCCTGCATAAGTTTGTCCATCGCTACCTGCACCAGCACGGAAGTTTTTCCTATGCCGCTCTGACTGGCGATGATGCCGATTTCACCGGCCTTGAGGCCGCCGTCGATGGAAGACTCAAAAATTCGCACCGGACTGCGCTGTATAAGTTCCTGTTTAACCATTTCCTTCCTCCCTTACCTTTGGCTCTCGCGTTTCCGCTTTTCTTCATACTCTTTGATAAGAGCCTCGGAAATGCTCTGTGGAACTTTTCCGTATTTTTCAAACTCCATGGTGAACTCCGCCTTGCCCTGGGTCAATGACCGCAGCACGGTGGAATAACCAAACATTTCGCTGAGGGGCACTTCCGCCTCTACCCGGGAAAAAGTCCCGTCTTCGGTGGATGCCGAAATGATGCCCCGGCGCTGATTGATCGATGCAAAAATATTTCCCTGGAATTCCGTGGGCCCTTCCACAGAAACTTTCATGATGGGCTCCAGAATACAGGGCTTGGCTTTATTGTAGGCCTCCCGGAAAGCGCCGATGGCCGCCAACTGGAACGCAATATCAGAAGAGTCCACAGGATGGCTCTGACCGTCGTTGATGACACACCGGATGTTGACGATGGGGAACCCGATCAGGCTGCCCCGTTTGACAGCTTCCTTAAAGCCCTTATCGCAGCTCGGGATAAATTCGTTGGGGATGGCCCCGCCCTTGATAGAGTCAACAAATTCGTAGTCGCCGGTGGGAAACGGCTCCATGTAACCCGCCACCCGGCCGTACTGACCGGAACCGCCGGTCTGTTTTCTGTGGGTGTAGTTGTAATCCGACCGCTGCTGGATCGCCTCGCGATAGGCCACCTGGGGCATTCCGGTATCGACCTCGCACTTGTACTCCCGGCGCATCCGTTCGATGTAGACTTCCAGGTGCAGCTCCCCCATGCCCTTGATGATGGTCTGGTTCGATTCCGGGTCCACATAGGTCTGAAAGGTAGGATCTTCCTTGGTGAAGCGGTTCAGGGCTTTGGCCATCTGATCCGATGATTTTTTATCCTTGGGAGTGATAGCCAGGGAAATAACCGGTTCGGGGACGAACATCGAAGACATGGCGTAGTTAAGGCCGCCGCCGCAGAAGGTATCCCCCGAGGCGCAGTCAACGCCAAAAAGGGCTACAATGTCGCCGGGGGCCCCCTCGGTAATGTCCTCCATGCTGTTGGAGTGCATCCGCACCAGACGGCCCACCTTGAACTTTTTCCGGGCCCGGGTGTTCTGCAGCTCATCGCCCTTTTTCAGGGCCCCCTGATAGATTCGCACATAGGTGAGCTGCCCGTACTGGCCGTCCTCAAGCTTAAAGCCCAGGGCCACCACGGGGCTCTTATCATCAGCGGAAAGGTCCTTCTTTTCTTCGTTGTTATCCAGGTCCAGGGCGTAGTTTTTCACTTCCGTGGGATTGGGCAGATAGTAGCCCACCCCGTCCAGCAGGGGCTGAATCCCCTTGTTTTTGTAGGCCGAGCCCATCATCACCGGCACGAAAGTTTCCGCCAAAGTACCCGCCCGAATCGCCTGATGAAGAAGCTCCTCGGGGATGGTCTCGCCGCCCAGAAAAAGCTCCGCCAGCTCGTCGGAGTACATGGACACCGCGTCCAGAAGCTCCTCCCGGTACTTGTCCGCATCGGCCTTTAAGTGGGCGGGAATTTCGGCATAACGCAGCTCCGTCCCCTGATCGCCGTCAAAATAGACCGCCTTCATGGTGATAAGGTCCACGATGCCCTCGAGCTTGTCCTCAAGCCCTATGGGGATTTGGATCATCACGGCGTTGAGGCCGAGTTTTTCCCGGAGTTGGAGCCGTACCCTGAAGGGGTTCGCCCCGGTACGGTCGCACTTGTTGATAAAGGCAATCCGCGGGACGTGGTAGCGTTTGAGCTGCCGATCCACGGTGATGGACTGGGATTGAACCCCGCCCACGGCGCAAAGCACCAGAACCGCCCCGTCCAGAACCCGCAGGGACCGTTCTACCTCGATGGTAAAGTCCACGTGCCCGGGGGTATCAATCAGATTGACGGTATAATCCTTCCATTCAACCTGGGTCGCCGCCGACTGTATGGTGATGCCCCGTTCGCGCTCCAGCTCCATGTGGTCCATGGTGGCCCCCACCCCGTCCTTTCCCCGGACCTCGTGGATGGCGTGAATCTTGTTGCTATAAAAAAGAATGCGTTCGGACAAGGTTGTTTTCCCCGAATCGATGTGCGCGCTGATTCCGATGTTCCGCATCTTGGTAATATCAATGGCCATGTTTCTCGTTACTCCTTAAATGTGCTTCTGTGCTAAAAAATAATCCTCAGTGGCGAAAATATACCCAATTTTTCAGTTTATGGCAAGCCCCCGCGGTGCCTCATGCCGGGTTTTCCGGGAATTTGACAGTTGGACCGCCTTGTATTAGTCTATTAGTAAAGGTAGAAACTATAATCCGACGGTGGATACCTGTCCGGCGGGTGGGGAGAACGCTCTGCAGGAACAATTTTTTCACCGCAATACGCCGGTGCGGGACCAGGTGTATCTTGAGCGGCCGCAGATTTACCGGCTGCTGGAAAAGGCGGTTCAAAGCCCCCTGGTAACGGTGGTGGCCGGGGCAGGTTACGGAAAGACCCATTCGGTTTACTCTTTTTTGCAGAATTGCAAAGCGGTTTCCAGTTGGATTCAGTTTTCCGCCCGGGACAACAACCCCGACCGCTTTTGGGAGAACTACTCAGGCGCTGTAGAGGTTGTCAGCAAGACCATTGCGGATAGCCTCGCCGGGCTGGGCTTTCCCCGGACGGAGCGGCAGTACGACCGTTATTATGCCGTGCCCCGCACCGATGTGATCCCCGGACAGAAATACATTTTTGTTTATGATGATTTTCACCTTTTAAATAATCCGGCGGTGCTGCTTTTTCTGGAGCGGGTTATCATGGCGCCTTTCCATAACATTACCTCGGTGATTATTTCCCGCACCGATCCGCCCTTTAACCTTATCAACCTTTTTTCCAAAGGACTTTTGGCCCGGATCACCGAAGATGAACTCCGGTTTACCCCGGAGGAGATGGGCGATTATTTTGCTTTGCAGGATTTACGGCTAAGCCCCGAAGATGCGGCGGCGGTTTACGAAGATACCGAGGGCTGGGCTTTCGCCATTCACCTGGCGGGAATATCCCTCAAAAAATCGGCGGCGGGGAAGTATAGCCATTCCCTCATGCGGGACAACATCTTCAAGCATATCGAAAGTGAAATTTTCTCATATATTTCCGGGGACTTGCAGCGGTTTCTTGTCAAGCTGTCATTAATCGATCAACTGCCGGTGGAACTTCTCCGGAATATTGCAGAAGATAATAAGCTAATCGGAGAGCTGGGGAAGATAGGCGCTTTTGTCAGTTTTGATATGTATCTTAACGCATACCGGATCCATCATCTTTTTTTACGCTATCTTGAGGGAAAACAGGAAAGGCTCTCGGATGAAGAAAAACGGGCGGTGTATGAAAAGGCGGGGCGCTGGTGCGCGGAGCATAACCTCAGGATGGATGCCTTTAGCTATTACGAAAAGGCGGGGAGCTACGAGGCAATCTTCAATCTGGTCTACACCCTGCCCATGCTTATTCCCGATGCCATCGCCGAATTTCTCCTGGATATTCTGAAGCGGGCCCCGCCGGAGGTTTTTATCAAGTATGTCTCCGCCCCGGTGGCGTACAACCGGCTGCTTATTGTGCTGGGGCGTTTTGATGAGGCCGCCGCATGGTGCCGGGAAGTGATTGCACTCTACGAAGCGCTCCCCCTTTCAACCTTTATCAGCCAGGTTCTTGCCCGCTGTTACAACGGCATGGGCTTTAACCGGCTCCTCAGCTGCGTCTTTGACGGCCAATATGATTTTGCATCCTATTTTGAAAAAGGGGCCCGCTACTATGCCCTGAGTAACGACGGCCCCACCATGTTTTTGGATGTCCCCTCCTATATGTGCCTGGTGGGGATCTGCGCCCAAGGGGAGTTGGAGAAGTTTATCGATGCCCTTAGCGCTTCGGTTCCTCCGCTGGTAAGCTCCCTCAACGGCTGCGGCTACGGCATGGATTATCTGGCCCGGGCGGAGCTGGCTTTTTTCCGGGCAGATCTTGAGGGTGCGGAACAGTTCTGCTCCCAGGCCGTTCGTAACGCTCAGGCGAGAAATCAGCATGAAATAAAACACCGTTCTCTTTTTTATCTGCTCCGGATCAATGCCGCCCGGGGGAAGGTGGAAAAAATACGGGAGCTGCTGAAACAGATGAATGGCATGGCGGAGGATGTTTCTTTTTTCAACCGCCATACCTTCAACGATATCGGCCGCGGCTGGTTTTACGCCCACCTGGGAGAGACGCAGAAACTGGCCCCCTGGCTTAAGAGCGATTTCGAAAAGAGCGACCTAAATTCCCTGTCTCATGGTTTTGAAACCCTGGTGATGGCCAAGGGCCGGTTCGCGGAAAAGAAATTTTCCGCCGCATTGTCTTCCCTGGAAAGTATACGGGCGAGCCGTTTTGGGGCCAGGGTTTTTCTTCTGGGTCGCCTTGAACAGACGGCGCTGGAGGCGGTATGCCGTTATCATAATGATGACAGGGCCGGCGCCTTTGAATCCCTCAAAGCCGCATACTGCCTGGCGGAACCTGAGGGCCTTGATATGCCCTTTATTGAGCTGGGTTGGGATATGCGGACCCTGGCCGGAGCGGCACTGAAAGAAAAAAATTGCCCGGTCCCCCGGCCCTGGCTGGAAAAAATTCAGCGGAGCGCCGCTTCTTACGCAAAAAAGTTCATCATTGTGAAGGAAGAATTCCGTAACGAAGGAAAAGCTTTCCGGGAAGAGATTCTTACCCCCCGGGAGCAAAGAATTCTTTCCGCCCTGGCCCGTGGTTTTACCCGCGGGGAAATTGCCCGGGATAACGCTCTTACTATCAATGATGTAAAGGGCATACTCCGCAGTGTATACAACAAGCTGGGCGCATTAAACCGGGCCGATGCGATACGGATCGCCGCCGCCCGGGGGCTGGTAAAAACGGGTGAATAAAAAACCACAGATATCCCTCTGCCGTTCCTGGTAGATCAGTCTCCGGGCGGAGAGCGGGGCCGGGCCGGCAAAAACAGCTGGTGGGAATCCACCTTCGTAGCCCTTCTTGGGTGCGCGTTTTAGGCCTTTGTTGACGGGAATGAGGGAAGATCGGAGGGATTATTCGGGTAATGGCGGTTCAGGGGCAAATGGTCTACTACGGTGGAGAATCCCAGATCATTTTTGCCGGCCCGGCCCCGCTCTCCGCCCAACACTGTCTAGCGAGGAGGAAGGTTTGTGGTTAAATGTAAAATTGTTGCACTGCGCCCGCTTGACAAAAAAATCAAACTTCCCTAAACTGGCATAGTCAACCAGAATTGACGGTTTTCAGGCAGCTTTCCACGCATTTGCGTAAAAGAACTC
>BNUV01000027.1 GCA_025997615.1 Spirochaetia bacterium | reverse complement strand
TTTGCGTGGGAAGCCGGGCAGAGTTAAAGGAGCTTTCAGGCGTGTATCCCGAAGACCTCCACAAACATTTTGTGGACGGCATCACCATCCCCTGTAAGTGCGGCGGCGTTATGCGGCGGATTCCCGAAGTGCTGGACTGCTGGTTTGAATCCGGGGCCATGACCTATGCCCAGAACCACTATCCTTTTGAAAATAAAGAATTTTTCGATACCCACTTCCCCGCGGATTTTATCAGCGAAAGCCTGGATCAAACCCGGGGCTGGTTTTATACCCTCACCGTGTTAGCGGCGGCGCTCTTTAAAAAACCGGCCTTCAAAAATTGCATCGTCAGCGGTATAGTGCTGGCCTCCGACGGCCGGAAGATGAGCAAAAGTTTACGCAACTACACCGACCCTGTCGAAGTGATCAATACCTACGGCGCCGATGCGGTGCGTTTTTTTCTCGTCCACTCCGCCCTGATCAAGGCCGATGATCTCCGCTATAGCGACGACGGCGTTCGGGAGGTGATGAAGAGTATCATCATCCCTTTGTGGAACGCCTACAGTTTTTTTGTTACCTATGCAAACATCGACGGTGTTACCCCCACTGCAGCGCCGGAAAATCCTTCCAATCCGCTGGACAAGTGGATCCTCTCGGTGGCGGAAACGCTGGTAGAAAAAGTGGGTAAGGGCCTTGACGCCTACGATCTCTCCGGCGCAGTGGACCCGATTCTGGAGTTTATCGATCTGCTGAACAACTGGTACATCAGGCGTTCCCGGCGGCGTTTTTGGCGGAGTGTCGGACCTGAGGGGGCCGTTGATTACGACAAGCTGGAAGCTTACGGTACTCTCTACGAGGCCCTGCGGATCCTGATCACCGTGGCGGCTCCTTTTATGCCCTTTATCACCGAGGCGATTTGGGCCAACCTCCGGCTGGAGGGGGAGTGTGAATCAGTTCATCTGCGGGATTTCCCCCAGCCCCGGCAGGAAAGACGCGACCCCGGGCTGGAATTTAAAATGGCCGCGGCCCGGCACGCCGTTTCCATGGGCCGTTCCCTGCGCTCGCAGTACAACATTAAAGGCAGGCAGCCGCTTAAAACCGTGGAGCTGGTAACCCGCAATGCCGATGAAAAAAAAGTCCTTCTGGAAATGGAAGATATCATCCGCGAGGAGCTCAACGTTAAGCAGGTGGTTTTCCGGGACAACGAAGAAGATTTGGTGGCCTACGAAGCAAAGGCAAATTTCCGGGTGCTGGGAAAAGAGCTGGGCAAAGACATGAAGGCCGCGGCAGAACGGATCGCTAAATTAAATCAGCGTGAAATTCAGGGCCTGCTGGAAGGGGCGACTTTGTCCCTGGACGTAGAAGGGCGGGCCGTGGAAGTTACGGCGGAAAAACTCGACATCAGGCGGATCGAAAAGGCAAACCTGAAAATCCTCAACGAAGGAACCCTCACCGTGGCGCTGGACACGGAGATTACCCCGGAGCTTTCCCGCGAAGGCGATGCCCGTGATTTGATCCGGGGTGTACAGAACCTCCGCAAGGAACGGGATCTGGAAGTTACCGATCATATTACCCTGAAACTTTTCGGTGCGGAGCGGCTCAAGGCGGCATGGGAAGCCTTTGCGGATTACATTTCCGCCGAAACGCTGGCCGATGAAACAGCCTGGGGCCAAAGTCCCGGCATGGTTGAAATTGAGGCCGGGGATGAAGCCTGGCTGGTTGATATAATGAAAAGGTAATCATGAAACGCCGCCATGGATCTTTTCTTGCCGCCTCGCTCCTCATACTTGCGGTCTCCTGTGCCACAAAACCCAAGGGCCCTGTTACTTTTGACTCAGGCGATTTTGCCCTCCTGGCCCCCGGCGGCTCGGTTTACTGTGCCGTCAATGTGGCCGCTTCCCGGCTAATCCTCGACAACCTTTCTCTGGAGGGAATAAACGGCCGGGATATGGCGCAGGTTCTGGACCGCACCGATTCAGCGGTGGCGGCTTTTTATCCTCCTGAAAGCGGCCGGTCTTTCATGGCGGCGGCCCGCGGACGTTATTCCTTTGGCACTATGTTTTTTTCTTCCGCCTCCGGCTGGAAAAAACAAAAATCCGTCAATGGCGGTTCCTATTGGTATTCGGCGGCCCGGAAAATTTCAGTTTCGCTGAAATCCCGTCTGGCGCAAATTTCCGACAGAGACCCCTTCTTAAAGGCTCCCGGAGCTGAAGTTCCTGAAGGATTTGCCCTTCTCACCCGGAATGCGGCCATGGCGGGCTGGGTCAATAATGCCGGGGAACACCTGGACCGGCTGTTTGAAAACCTGGGAATTCCCCTGCAAATCCCCGCCGAACGGCTCCTTTTTGGCATCTATGCCGTTTCGGACGAAGGGGCCCCCGGCACTGGTGCCCCCGGATACGAGGCCGTAGTCCGGCTGGAAACTCCGTCGGCCGGTCATGCCCGGGGGCTCGTAAATCTGATAAGCATGGTTGGCGCTTTGGCCGCTTCTGCGGAGGGCTTTCCGGAGGCCATAGCGCCTTTTTTCGCCCAAAGGCCGCAGCAGGACGAGGCCGCCCTTATCATCCGTACCGGTATCATGAGTGAGGCGCAAATCACTTTACTTTTTAATCTTTTCTCGGTAAACTCAAGCAGTCATGCCGACTTATGAATACGAATGTAAAACCTGCGGCCATACCTTTGAAGCCTTTCAAAGTATGAGCGATTCTCCCCTGCAATCTTGCCCCCAATGCGGCAAAGAGGTGCGCCGGCTCATCAACGGCGGCAGCGGTATCATTTTTAAGGGCTCCGGTTTTTATGTCACCGACAAAAAGGGTGGGGGCAGTTCTTCCTCTGCGGCCAAGTCTGCGGCTCCGGCAAGCGCATCAACCACTGCCTCTTCCGGCGATAAGGCCGCCTCCACGGCTTCATCTCCGGTTTCACCGCCGGCAGCCTCCGCTCCGGCGTCTTCCACACCCGGCGGTGGTACCGGCGGGAATTCCGGCAAAAAAACATCCGGCTAAAATGCGCAAAGCGCAAAAAACGAAGCGCAAAGCTCCCCGGTTTTTTTGTGATAGCTGCGGCGCCGAAGTTCCCTTTGAAGAAAAACGCTGCCCCAAATGCGGCAAATTTTTTGCCTCCATCCGCTGCCCCAAATGCGGTTTTACGGGGGACGATGAGCTCTTCAAAGACGGCTGCCCGGCCTGCGGCTACTCCGCCGCCGGGGGAAAGGGAAGAACCGCCCGTAAACAGGAATGGCAAAAATCCGGCGCACTGCCGCTCTGGGTGTATTTTCTAACCGCCGCTATTATCGCCGCCCTCTGCGCCGTGCTGCTAACGGTGTAGTATGATAATCTGTACAATTTTCCTTTTTCGGGGTACCATAAATTCATGAGAGCATTGGTTATGAAAGGGCCCGGCGAATTTGTGCTGGAAGATCAGGCGAGGCCGGTTCCCCGGGAAGGAGAAGTGCTTCTCAAAGTGCTGCGGGTGGGGGTTTGCGGGACGGACCTTCACGCCTTTGAGGGGACGCAGCCTTTTTTTACCTATCCGCGGATCCTGGGGCATGAGCTGGCGGTGGAAGTGGCGGAGATTCCCGCCGCTGCCCGGGGCGCTGCTGCGGGGTTTAAGGAAGGGGACGTGGTTTCGGTGCTGCCTTACCTCCGCTGCGGTTCCTGTATAAGCTGCCGGCAGGGGAAGCCTAACTGCTGCACTACCCTTAAATGTCTGGGGGTGCACGTTGACGGCGGTATGCGGGAATATATCGCCCTGCCGGCTTTTTATCTGGTCCCCGCCGGAAAGGTGGGCGCAGAGGATATTTCCATTGTTGAATGTTTTTCCATCGGGTTCCACGGGGTGCGCCGGGCAAATCCCCGCCCCGGCGAAGCGGCTCTGGTGGTGGGGGCGGGGCCCATCGGCATAGGCGTTATCCACGGGCTCAAGGAACGGGGGGCAAAAGTCATCGTTATGGACATCAGCGGGGAGCGGCTGGCCTATGCCAGAGACATAGCCCGGGCGGATTATATCATCAATGCCAAAACCACCGATGCGGAAAAAGCCGTGGCCGATCTTACCGGGGGTGAAAATCCTCCCACGGTATTTGACGCCACCGGAAATGCCGCTCAGATGATGAAGGCCTTTAACCTGGTAAGTTCCGGGGGAACGGTTGTTTTTGTGGGGCTGGTCCGCGCCGACATAAGTTTTCAGGATCCCCTGCTTCACGCCAAAGAAATCACCCTTATGGCAAGCCGCAACGCCACGAAAGAAGATTTCGCCCATGTCATCGCCGGCATGGAGAGCGGCCGGGTGAATACCAAAGGCTTTGTAACCCACACCGCCGCCATGGAAGAAACCATCGGCGAATTTGCCTCCTGGACTAAACCTGAAACCCGCTGCATGAAGGCCGTGGTTAAAATCGCGTAAGCCCAATGTTTCCGGTGTAAACGTATTTGAGCTTTTGCCTTGCCCGGTGCGCAGCATCCATCAGGGCTGCGGGATCGGTGGGCGGCGCTTTCCACCGGTAATCAGGATGATAGGCCGTCAGGTGCCAGGGGATTTCCGGCGGACCCAGACCGGCGATAAAATCCGCGCAGCCGTCCAGTTCCGCCTCTGAATCGTTGAGACCGGGCACCACCAGTGTAGTCACTTCAACGTGCACCTTGGTTTTGTGGGCGAGCCGGATAAAGTCAAGAACGGTCTGCAGATTCCCCCCGAGAATTTCGGCGTAGGTTTTTTCGGAAAAACATTTCAGGTCGATGTTGGCGGCGTCGGTTAATGCTAAAATTTTTTCCGCCGCTTCCGTGTTGATACAGCCGTTAGTTACCAGCACATTGGCGATCCCCGCCTCCCGGGCTTTTTTCATGCAGTCCAAAAGAAACTCGATGTGTATCAGCGGTTCGGAATAGGTGTAGGCGATTTGCAGATTTCCCGATCCCAATACCGTGTTGATGATTTCATCAGTATTCATGACGCGGCCCGGCGCTTCGGAATTTTGTGATATGCGCCAATTCTGGCAGAAGGGGCAGTGGAGGTTACAGCCGGAAAAACCTATGGATAAAATTGATGAACCGGGGCGGAAATGGTACAGCGGTTTTTTTTCGATGGGGTCCATGGCCATGGCGGTGATAAAACCGTAACGCGGCAGGAAGGGTTCGCCGCCGCGGTTCTGCCGCACGCCGCAGCGGCCGCTTTTCCCTTCCGAAATGTCGCAGCGCCGGGGGCAGAGATCGCAGCGAAGGCTGCCGGAAAAAAACTCAGGCATGGGCCGGGGGCCTGGGCCCCTCAAAACTCCGCCTGACCTACGGCGCGGGGGTAGGGGATTACGTCCCGGATATTCGCCATGCCGGTAACGTACTGGATTAGGCGCTCAAAGCCCATGCCGAAGCCGGAGTGGGGCGCCGTGCCGTAACGGCGGAGGTCCAGATACCAGGAATAATCTTCCGGCCTCATTCCCAGGGACCTCATCCGGGCACTCAGGCGGTCGAGGTTTTCTTCACGTTCGGAGCCGCCGATAATTTCCCCCAGCCGGGGAACCAGCACATCCATGGCCCGGACGGTTTTTCCGTCGTCGTTCATCTTCATGTAAAACGCCTTTATCTCCCCCGGGTAATCCGTCAATATAACCGGGCCGCCGGCGACTTTTTCGGTGAGAAACTTTTCATGCTCGCTCTGGAGATCGCAGCCCCAGAAAGGTTTGTATTCAAAAAGTGATGATCCGGCTTTTTCAAGTTCCTTCACGGCATCGGTGTAGGTCATGCGGACAAACTTTGATTCACATACGGATTGCAGGGTTTTGATGATCCCCTGTTCAATACGGGTATCGAAAAAAGCCAGGTCGGCGGCGCAGTCTTTAAGAACGGTTTCAAGAAGGTATTTGATAAAATCTTCGGCCAGATCCATATTGTCTTCCAGATGGAAAAACGCCGCCTCCGGTTCTATCATCCAGAACTCCGCCAGATGACGGGCCGTGTTGGAATTTTCCGCCCGGAAGGTCGGCCCGAAGGTGTACACCCGCGATAAAGCCGTGGCATAGGTTTCCGCTTCAAGCTGGCCCGACACGGTGAGAAAACTTTTTTTGCCGAAAAAATCCCCGCTGTAATCCGGGGCCTTTCCCGATTTCGCAAGCCCCTCTAAATCCAGGGTCGTCACCTGAAAAAGCGCCCCCGCTCCTTCGGCATCGCTGGCGGTGATAATAGGCGTGTGTACATATTGAAAAAACCTGCGCTGAAAAAATTCGTGGACGGCGAAGGCCAGGCGGCTGCGGACCCGGGCCACCGCGCCGAAGGTGTTGGTTCGGGCCCTTAAATGGGCGATTTCCCGGAGAAATTCCAGGGAATGGCGTTTTTTTTGCAGGGGGTAGGTTTCCGCCGGAGCCTCCCCGATGATGGCGATTTCAGCGGCGGCCACTTCCACCGCCTGTCCCGAGGCCGGAGAGGGAATAAGCTTCCCTTTTATTTCCACCGATGCCCCGGTAGTAAGGGCGGCGAGAAGGGCCCCTGTTTTTTCACCATCAGCCGAACGGTCAAAGGTACACTGGATGCCGTCGATAGAGGACCCGTCGTTCACTTCCACAAAGACAAGGTTTTTCATTTCCCGTCTGGTTCTGACCCAGCCCCGGATTTCCACATTTCGTGAATCAGGCGGCATGGATAAAATTTCTATAATCAGCGGATACAACATAAGCACATCATATCCGCCCTGTTATTGATAGTCAATAAAATTCGGGCTATGCTGAAAGCGCTTATGCTGACCGATGCCCACTGCCACCCCTGCGATCTCCCCGCGCATTTTCCCTCCGCCGAAGAAGAACGGCGCCGCCTTAACTGCGCCTGTGCGGCCAGTAGCTGGAACCTTGAACAGTTTGAATATCACGAGCTTTTGGCCCGTAATGCCGTCGCAGAAAACGCTCCCCCGGTGATTCGCTGTTTCGCCGTTCACCCCCAGCTTCCCGCCGCCAAAGAATCTGCGGCCCAGGATATTTTTGGCGTCCTTATTCCCCTGCTGAATATGCTGGCCTGCGAAGGCCGTCTTGACGCAATAGGGGAGGCGGGCTTTGATCTTTACAACCGGCAATTCCGGGACACGGAAAAAATACAGGATGAAGTTTTTTTAGCGCACATGGAAACGGCGTTACGTTACGGCCTCCCCATGGTGATTCATGTGCGGCGGGCCATGCATAAAATATTTGCCCATACCTGTGCCCTTAAAAAACTGCCCGCGGTGATCTTCCACTCATGGCCGGGAACCGGGGAAGATGCAGCATCCCTGCTCCGCCGGGGGGTCAACGCCTATTTTTCCTTCGGCTCGCCCATCATGTTGAACCATAAAGAAGCCATACGCTGTTGCGCTGTTTTTCCCGCCGAAAGAATTCTGCTGGAAACCGACGCTCCCTTTCAGCCGCCAAGGGGCAAAGAGTTTTCCAGCTGGGCTGGACTCCCGGACATTTGCGCCGCCGCCGCAAAGCTCAGGGCAGAAGCGGGAAATTCAGGCGGCACAGCGGAAGAACTTGAGGCTATTACGGCGGCAAATTTTTTCAGGGCCTACGGAAAAAACTAACATGGAAAAGCGCAAAAGAAATTTCATCATTTTTGTGATTCTCTTTTGTATCATTACCGTTGTTATAAGCGTTCTTTTTTGGCCCTTTATCAGCGGATTGCGGGATCCTGGTCGCCGCGAAGACATCCGCCTCCGTATAGAAGCCTCCGGGTGGAAAGGGCTCCTGGTAATCCTGGGGATACAGATTTTACAGGTAGTCGTGGCGGTGATCCCCGGCGAACCGGTGGAACTTTTAGCCGGGGTTATTTACGGCGCCGCCGGCGGGCTGGCCCTCTGTCTTGCGGGTTCAACAATAGCCTCTGTTGTTATTTTCAGTCTGGTGCGGAAATTTGGCGCGCCGCTGGTAGAAAAGTTTTTCCGTAAAGACGGCGCCGGGCGTTTTGCTTTTCTGCAAAACAGGCGGCAGACAAGCCTGGTGGTGTTTATTCTTTTTTTAATCCCCGGTACGCCCAAGGATACGCTGACCTATCTGGTTCCATTAGGCAAAATCAGTTTAGCGCGTTTTATTATGTTATCTTCCCTTGCCCGCATCCCTTCAATTTTAACTTCCACCGCCATGGGTGATCAGGCTATCAGGGGAAACTGGATTCTGTTATTGATGATCTTTTTATTCACCGCAGCGCTGGGGCTTGCGGGAATTTTATTTTCTGATAAGATAATCAATAAACTAAAAGGCGGAGAACAAAATGGATAGAATAAAAACAGCCCTGACTATTGCCGGTTCGGACTGTTCAGGCGGGGCGGGGATTCAGGCGGACCTGAAAACCTTTTCCGCCCACGGCGTTTTCGGCATGAGCGTTATTGTGTCGGTGGTGGCGGAAAATACTTCCAGGGTAATTTCCGTGGAAGACGTAAGCCCGGCGATGATAGGCGCGCAAATCGACGCCGTCTTTGAGGATATGCCCGTGGATGCGGTAAAAATCGGGATGCTGTCCACGGAAAAATGCATGATGGCCGTGGCGGAAAAACTTGACCAGTACCGGCCCGCCCATGTGGTGGTAGATCCGGTGATGTATGCCAAAAACGGCGCCCCCCTGATGGATCCTGACGCGGTGGCCGGCCTTATCAAATATATAATTCCGCGGGCAACGGTGCTGACCCCCAACATTCCCGAGGCGGAAAAAATCGCCGGCATGGCAATACGGAACAGGGCGGATATGGAGGCGGCGGCGAGAATCATCGGCGAAATGGGCTCGGGCCATGTGCTGGTCAAAGGCGGCCACAGCGAAGGCGATGCGGTGGATATTCTTTATGATGGCAAAAACTTTTTGCGGTTTTCTGCGGAGCGGATCAATTCAAAACATACCCACGGCACCGGCTGTACTTTTTCTTCCGCCATTGCCGCCAATCTGGCCAAGGGCCTTAGCCTGGAAAAAGCGGTGGAACAGGCAAAGGCCTATGTTACCGCCGCCATTCTCCACGCGCCGGGAATAGGAAAGGGGCACGGGCCCGTGCATCATTTTTATGCGCTTTACCCGCCGCCCCCGGCTTGATGCTCATTTTACTGCGGCGTAAAGCTCCACCGCGTTGACTTTGCATCCGGCCTGGTATAGGTCCCCGCCTTTTTGCCGTGGCGCTTATAATAGCTTTCAAAGCCAAAGCCAATACTATCATATTTTCTATATTTAACCAGGACGACATTTGCCCCAATGGTCACGGTGGTCAACTGGTTGTCGGCGAATGACCTGAAGTGAAGGCCGGTAACACTATTGGGAATGACCACGCTGGCCAACCGATTGTTGAGGAACGCATCCATCTCAATGGAGGTAACACTATTGGGAATGACTACGCTGGTTAACTGATTGCGAGCGAACGTTTCATACCTAATGGAGGTAAGACTATTGGGAATGACCACGCTGGTCAACCGATTGTTGGCGAACGCACTTTCCCCAATGGAGGTAAGACTATTGGGAATGACCACACTGGTCAACTGATTGCGCTCAAATGCCTTTTCCCCAATGGAGGTAACACTATTGGGTATGACCACGCTGGTCAACTGATTGCGCTCAAACGCCTTTTCCCCAATGGAGGTAACTTGTTCCCCTGGCCTTACTGGTATGTGAATAACCAGATTTGGGCTTGCCTTGCTTTTATCAATAAAGCCTTTGAGAACTCCATTTTGTATTTCTAAATTACTATTCCGTCCGCCGCCCAATACAGAAATTATTTGCAGATTATTACTCTGCGCCGTAATTTGTGGGTCGGCCCCGTTCACACCGGCAATCCGTATGGACAGGGTATCGGTTAGGTCATCCGCTTTAACGGCGTCGAATGTTACCGTCTGCACATTGTCAACCGGGTGATCAATCGTAATGCTGTTTCCGATATTGCACTGCCAATAGCTTCCCAGTTGTACGGTCTGCCGGCCGATTACGCGGTTCTGGTCATTCACCAGTTCAAAAACAACGGAAAAATTTTTTCTGCCGTTTGAGAAAGGCGCCAGACTGGTTGCCGCTGTTTTCGGCCACTCGCCAATGCCCCAGACCTGCTTCCTTTCGGTTGCATTCAATCCATCCACTAGCGCCTGCACCGCTTTTTCAACCGATGTGAACCATTCCGAAGGGGTATGAAGGTTTACTTCAAAGCTCAGGGGGAGCGTTTCGGTTTGATAATTGACGCTTCCCCGCTCCAGGGTGGTCCCATAATATAAAACAAAGGGCGGCGACGAAGTTTTAAAGAAATTGTCAAAATATTGTTCGGTTTCGGTGAGCCGGGTTATCCAGTCCCTGCGCCATTGAATGTCATTGCGGACATCTGCGCCGATATTCCCGCTGGAAATGTTGGCGGTCATTACCGAAGCCCGGCTGGCGGCTTCTTGCAGCGAGGTGTCAAAACTGGCGGCCATGTTGAAATAGGTCAGGGCCGCTACCTCGGTGCCGCCCCGCTGGGCGGTAATGCCCTGGGCCAGGGCAGTCTGGGCGTTCACCGATTGCTGTGCGGCCGCTCCGGCAAGTTCCGTCCGGGACCGCTCGGTAAGCTCCACCCTCATTTTCCCCAGCAGCTCCAGCGAAGACCGCCTAATTCCGGTAAAGTTATCCAGCTCCGCCACGGTACAGGTTCCCGAATACGAGGCTTCCGTGGCGCCATCCGCTGTTTTGGCAACGGTAATTTGAAGGGTATAGCCTGTGGCAGTTTTAGTAATGCGCCCCATCATGATATGGGTTGTAGGAGGCAGATGGCCCAGGGTGATAACGCCCTCTGCGTCATCGAGATAGTAACCGGACTGGAGCTCGGCAAACTGATCATCCAGCGTCACCCGGTCAAGCACCCTGATTGCCGAATAGCCTGAAAAGTTGCTTACAAACTCGCCCTGCACCAGCGCGGGCAAATAGGCCAGATCTTCCGGCAGACCGACACCTTGAGGCGGGAGTATGGCGATACTCAAACCGCTTCCGCCGGAACCTGAGTAAAAGGGGTTCTCCGCCTGAGCCGCTCCGGCAGAAACCGGGGCTTTATCCGGGGAAGGCCCTCCTCCTCCGGCCCCGCTGCTGGCGCAGGTGGTTAAGAGGAAGGGCAGCAGAACGGCCAATAAAAAGGTGCGTTTCATAAGGGGTAGAATATTCCCCTTGCATTAAAAAATCAAGATAAGATAAGTCTTATTCCGTCCCCAGATTGACCACCGAATAATTAACGATATTCCAGATGTCGTCTTTACGGTTAAGTGTGTAGGTGTAGCGTTTTCTTTCGGTGTAGTCCCCAACCTGAAATTTTTCCAGCACGGTGACGGTAGCTTCCTGTGAATCGTAAAGGGTCCGCTCAATGGTAAATTCCTTCGGGATGGTGGAAATGTCGCCGTCAACAATGCGATCCTGCAGTTCCGCCCGGTAGCGGTCTATCATCCGGCGGCGGCCTTCTTCATTATTTGCCAGCCATTCACGGCGGCGGTAGGAATCCCGTTTGATCATTTCGTCTAAATCAAGATAGAGAAAATATTTTTCCCACTGCTCTTTTTGCCGGGCGGTCAGGGTGTAGGCCACCACTTCGTCCGGGGGCAGCCGTTCCCGGACCAGGGCGGCGCCGGTTTCCACATCCACCACCGGCACGGTTCCGTCGGGGCCGGGCAGAATGGGGGGCTGTATATTCAAAGCCAAGCGGTTTGATTCCATGTAGGTTGTTCCGGTGCTTCCCGCAGCCGGGCCCCCGCCCTGGCGGTATAAATCGGGGTAGATCCGGGCCAGGATCACATAGGAGCCGCTCCGTGAAAGGTCCGCATAGGCGCGGATATCTTCCACAAAGGAAAACGATTCGCCGCTCTCCACGGAAATTTCCCGGAAGAAAACCTGCTGATTCTGGCTCCGTTTCCTGACCAGCGCATCCGCCGCATCCACCGCCCGGTTGGTAACGGTGCGGACATCAAAATCCAGGGAAAAGATCCGCTCGTCCGCCAGCTTGAAACGGAAAGCCCGGGGGCTGTTGTTGGTCACCGTGGCCTGCACATAAATGGGGCCGCCTTCCGTATAGTAGATCCGCTTGTCAAAAAAACGGATGTCAAAACTTACCTCTCCCGCAAAGGCGGCGGGGGCGAGGACCAGAAATAAAAAGAGTCCGGCGATGACCGGTTTTATAACTTTCACCATTCTAGTATAATATCGGTAAAGAGGCATGAATACCTTATCCTTTCCGGAACTTCTGACAAAAATAAGCGCATCCCCGGTTTTTTCAACCGTCCGTTCCGCCTTTTTGAGGGGGGAATTTCCCCTGGAAATTGACGCCGCTGAAGGGTCCGGTGCGGCCCTGCTCATGGCCGGCCTCTATGCGTCCTCCCCCGGCGTTTATCTGGCGGTAACGCCCACCGAAACCGAGGCCGCAGCTCTGGGGGCGGATCTGGAGACCGCCGGTATTCCCGCCTCGATTTTTCCCTGGTGGGGAACCATGCCGTACCGGGAGATGGCCCCCCTTTCGGCGGTTTTCGGGGAGCGGGTGGAAGTGCTGGCCGCCCTGTCCTCCGGAAAGCCCGGCATAGTGATTGCCCCGGAACGGGCTTTTCTTACCCCCCTGCCGCCCCCGGATTACATCAAAAGTCTGCTGGTTACCTTAAAACCCGGCGGAACCATAGATACCGTGGCCCTGGCCAACACACTGGTGAATTACGGCTATACAAGGGTGCCCCGGGTCCAGGTGCCCGGCGAGTTTGCCCTGCGGGGGGAAGTGCTGGACATCCTCATGGGCGGGGACGAAACGGCCTGCCGCATTCTTTTTGATTTTGACAAGGTGGAGTCGATCAAGCGTTTTGATCCGGTGGACCAAAGCGGCCTTGAAAAAGTCGATGTTTTGGTGATACGGCCTTTAAAGGAGCTGATCTGGACCGACGACCGGATCGAGCGGCTGATAGAAACGCTGGGTCAGGCGGCGGAGTGGAGCGATAAGGGCCGGGCCGCCCTTGAAGAACAGCTGATTGCCCGGAAAACGGCGCCCGGTGAAGAGCTGCTATTCCCCCTGGCCTTTGAAAAACCGGCCCTGCTTTCCGATTATCTGGGTGATACGGGGACGGTGTTTTTTCTGGACCGGGAACGGCTGGAAAATGCCCAGGAAATTCTGGACCGGGAATACAAGAATTTGTTCCGCCAGGCCCGCCGGGAACGGGAAGTCCCCGCGCCGGAACGGATCCTCCTCTGCTTTGACGATCTTGTCCCCCGGATAAAACGGCGGCTCTCTTTCATGGGCATCAAAGGCGGCGGCGAAGCGGAGGCAAAAAGGCTTTCCCTGGGCTGCGATCCCCCCCGGAGTTTTTTCGGTAATATCATTTATCTGAAAGAAGAATTTACTTCGCTTTTAAAAGACGGCTGGGAGCTTTTGGTAGCCGCCGAATCGGAGGTGCAGGCGGGCCGCATTGCCGAGGTTCTCCGCGATCTCGAAGGCAATTTGAGCATGGCGGCCCTGTCCCTGTCCGCCGGATTTGCCCTGCCGGATATTAAATTTATGGTGGTTCAGGAGAACGAAATTTTCGGACGCCGCCACAGGCCGCCCCGTTCCTTAAAGCAGGTCCGCAGCTCCGCCATTGATACTTTTGTGGAATTAAATCCCGGCGATTTTATTGTCCATGTAAATTACGGCATAGGTCTTTTCAAAGGCATTGAACGGATAAAGGCCCTGGGCCACGAGCGGGATTATGTAAAGCTGGAATATCAGGATGAAGAAACGGTTTTCGTTCCCATCGAACAGGTCAATCTGGTTCAGCGTTACATAGGCAACGAAGGCGGCGCTCCCCGGCTGGACAAGCTGGGATCAAAAAGCTGGGAAAACCGCAAGGGCCGGGTAAAAAAATCCGTGGAGGATATTGCCGAGCGGCTCATCGTGCTGTATTCCAAACGCAAACAGGCTCAGGGTTTTGCTTTTCCCGTGGACAGCGAATGGCAGACCATGTTTGAAGCCGGTTTTCCCTTTGAAGAAACCGAGGATCAGCTCCGCTGTGTCGAGGAGATAAAGGCCGATATGGAAAGCCCCCACCCCATGGACCGGCTTGTCTGCGGCGACGTGGGTTACGGTAAAACCGAAGTGGCGGTGCGGGCCTGTTTCAAGGCGGTCATGGGGGGCAAACAGGTGGCGTTTCTTGCCCCCACAACTATTTTGGCGGAGCAGCATTTTGAAAATTTTCAGGAACGGTTTGCCCGCTTCCCCGTGCGTATCGCCATGCTGTCCCGTTTTGTCGATCACCGCACGATGAAAAAAAATCTGGAAGGATTAAAAAACGGTTCCATTGATATACTGGTGGGAACCCACCGGATCATTCAGAAGGATGTACAGTACCGCAACCTGGGCCTTATGGTGATCGACGAGGAACAGCGTTTCGGGGTAAAAGACAAGGAACGGCTTAAGGAGTTTAAAACCAATGTGGATTGTCTCTCCCTTTCCGCCACGCCCATTCCCCGAACCCTCCACATGAGCCTTCTAAAAATTCGTGATATGAGCCTCCTGGCCACCGCTCCCCAAAACCGTCACCCCATCGAAACTACCGTGGAAGAATTTAATGAGGATAGGCTTGCCGCAGCTATACGGCAGGAAGTTGAACGGGGCGGGCAGATTTTTTTTCTCCACAACCGTATAGAAAGCCTCCGGGAAACCCGCATCATGCTCGAAAGGCTGGTGCCGGAGATGCTGGTGGAAACTGCCCACGGTCAGATGGACGCCCGCGAGCTGGAAGATGTGATGCACCGTTTTATACACGGCGGTTTTCATATTCTGGTTTCTACGACAATCATCGAAAATGGCATAGACATTCCCAACGTTAATACCATCATCATTGACAGGGCGGATATGTACGGCGTTTCCCAGCTCTACCAGCTCCGGGGCAGGGTAGGGCGATCCGACCGGGTGGCCTACGCCTATCTTTTTTATCCCCGGGACCGCTCCCTCACCGAACTTGCCATGAAACGTCTGCAGGTTATTTCGGACTTTACCGAATTGGGTTCGGGCTTTAAGATAGCCATGAAGGATATGGAAATCCGGGGCGCCGGAAATCTTTTGGGCCGTGAACAGTCCGGGGATATTTATTCCGTGGGTTTTGACCTCTACCTCCGCCTGCTGGACGAAGCGGTGCATCGGCTGGAAAATAATCAATATGAAGGGGAACTGGAAACCCTTTTGGAGCTGGAATATTCAGGGTTTATCCCCGATACTTATATAGATTCGGCCCAGGAAAAAATGGAGGTCTACAAAAAAATCGCCTCTATTCGTGACAGGGAAGAGCTGGAACGCCTGTATGCTGAAATGGTTGACCGGTTTGGCCCCCTTCCCGACGAGGCCGCCTCGCTTTTATCATTGGCGGAGATTCGTATCATCTGCCGGGAAATTGCCGTGGCGGCGCTACGGGAACGGAGCGGCATGGTGCGGGTGGAGTTTGCCAAAGTTTCCAGGGTAAAAGTGGACAGGCTTGTCAGGCTTATGAAAGAATCTTCCGGCAAGGTGAAGCTGGATCCCAAAGCGCCGAATGTTTTGATCCTCGCGGCGGGAAATATAGGCCTTAAAGAAAAGAGCGAGTTTATCAGGGAAAAACTTGCGGCATTGGTCTAAACTTTTTATATTGGAGAGTATGCAGTATGGGTATCAGTGCGGTGGTTTTTGATTACGGAAAGGTGATTTGTTTTCCCCCGGCGGAAGGCTTTGAGGAAAGGCTGGCCGCCATAGCAGGGATTCAGGCGTTGGATCTGGCGGAGATAATGTGGAAACACCGGGAAGAATACGACCGGGGAACGATAGACGGAAAAGAATATTACCGCACTATGCTGGAAAGCAAAAATATTCATCCCGATGATAAAACCCTGGAAAAAATTGTGCAGACCGATTTGGATAACTGGAAAAACATAAACCCCGGTACGGAAAAATTGATGGACGATGTAAAAAAAGCGGGGCTCAAACTGGGGATACTTTCCAATATGCCCCATGATTTTCTCAAATTTGCCCGGGATCATTTTCCCGTGTTCAGCCTTCCCCAGGTGGGGATTTTTTCCTGCGAATATCGATCAATAAAACCCGAAAAGAAAATTTATGAAATCCTTCTTGAGGCCCTGGATTGTCCGGCCGGAGAAGTGGTATTTTTTGACGATATGGAGAGTAATGTACAAGCGGCAAAAGATTTGGGATTGAGGGCCCTTCTCTGGAAAGATCCGGAAAGCGCCCGGCAGGAATTACGGAACCTGGGCGTTCCGGTGTAAGGAGTAAGAGATGTTCCGGACAATTGTCAGTTTTATCCTCGTGGCGCTCGCCGTAATCTGCGCCACGCCTTTTGGGATCTTCGCTTTTATTTTCAGCGTTCTGGGATTTAAAAAATCAATGTTGCATCTGACGTACCGGGTGGCCCAAATTTGGGGGAAATTTTTGATCCTTGTCAGCGGCAGCAAATTAACAGTGACCGGCAGGGAAAATATTCCCCTTAAGGGCGGCCTCTGTTTTGTCAGCAACCATTCGGGTATTTTTGATATTATTCTGGCCCTTTCTTATGCGGGCAGACCCTTCGGCTTTATCGCCAAGAAAGAGCTGCTCCTTATTCCCCTATTGAACATCTGGATTTCCCTTTTGGGCGGCCTCTTTATTGACCGAAAACACCCCCGAAAGGCCCTGAAAACCATACAAAAAGGCGTCAACCGCCTTAAAGCCGGGGGCGGTATGCTGATCTTCCCCGAGGGCCACCGCAGCCGCGACGGAAAACTTTTGCCCTTTCATCCCGGTTCTTTTAAACTCGCCGTCCACTCCAAAGTTCCCATCGTCCCCGTGGCAATTTCCGGCAGCAACGAGGTCTTTGAAAAAAACCGCCGGATTAGGTCTGCGGTGGTAAAGATAACTTTTTTGCCGCCTATTCCCACGGCGGGTCTTTCCGCCGAAGACCGGAAACAAAAACTACCGGACCAGGTTTATGCGGAGATCGCCAAAGCATTAGAAAGTCCGGTGTAAATATTCCCGAAGTTTCTTCATCACCTCGTCAAAATCCAGGGGCTTCCCCACGTGATCGTTCATGCCCGCCGCGAGACATTGTTCAACATCTTCCCGGAACACGTTGGCCGTCATGGCGATAATGGGGATTTTTTTTGCCCGCGGATTATCAAGGGCGCGAATTTTTCGGGTCGCTTCATAACCGTCCATTTCCGGCATCTGAATATCCATAAAGATCATGTCGTATTTTTCCGGGGCGCTGCAGAACATCTCCACCGCTTCACGACCGTTTTCTGCGCAGTCAATCGCCAAATTCGTCGGCTCCAAAATCGTCAGCACAATTTCCCGGTTGATCTCCACATCTTCCGACAATAAAATACTGAACCCTTCAAAGTTTTCGATTTCCGCTTCTGTCGCCGGCACTTCGGGCCGGGCCGCGCTGCCCAGACATTCGTTGACCACATCGGTGATGTTGGAGGGGAAAAGGGGCTTTGAAAGAAATTTATTCACCCCCGCGCCCCGGGCTTCATTCTCGATAAGGTTCCGGTCCACCGCAGATATCATGATAACCACCGACTGCTTAAATTTGTGCGGGGCCTCTCCATTGGTATCGGCCTGTTTCCGGCTTTCGTTGATCCGGCGTGAAAGCTCCACACCATTCATGTCGGGCATATTCCAGTCCACGAAGTAAATATCGTAGGGGCCGTTTTTTTCTATCAGCGTTATGGCATCGCTGCCGCCGGCAGCGGTATCCCAGGTAATTTGCGGCATGGTGTTCCGGTACTGTTCCCCCAGATCCGCAAAGAAATTCCGTATCTCCGGATCATCGTCCACCGCCAGAATTTTGATATTGCTCCAATTGACGCCGGGGCTTAAAAGGCTCTTGTATTCTTCCCGAATTTTTTTTGCGTTGATGGTAAAGGCAAAGGTGCTGCCCTGTTCCGGCTCCGATTCCACCCAGATCCGCCCCCCCATCATTTCGACAATACGTTTTGATATGGCCAGCCCCAGGCCCGTGCCGCCAAATTTCCGGGAAGTGCTGGAATCCGCCTGTTCAAAGGCGCCGAAGAGCCGGGCCTTCTGTTCGGGGGTAACGCCTATCCCTGTGTCAATTACCTCAATTTTAATGGTACAGAGATCATCCTTCTCCGATACAAGATTGGCGTTCAGCCGTATCGTTCCCTCCTCCGGGGTAAATTTTACCGCATTGGAAAGCAGGTTGGCGATAACCTGGGCCAGCCGCTGATCATCCCCTAAAATATAACGGGGAATTTCCCGGTCAATGTTTACCCGGAAAATCTGCCGCTGTTCTTCAATCCGGAAGTTGATCACGTTCACCACTTTCTGGAGCATTTTTTCAAAGTTGAATTCTTCAAAGGAAAGCTCGAATTTATTCGCCTCGATCTTTGAAATATCAAGAATGTCGTTGATCACCCCCAGCAAATGGGTGGAGGCGTCTTCAATTTTTTTAAGGCTGTAATTTTTCCGTTCCATATCGGCGGCGGATTTACCGATGGAAGTCATACCAATGATAGCGTTCATGGGGGTCCGCATCTCGTGGCTCATGTTGGAAAGGAATTCACTTTTTGCCCGGGAACTCTGGAGAGCTTCCTCCCGGGCTTTAATCAGGTTTTGGGTCATTTCATTGCGGGCCACGGCGTTGGCTAAAAGAAGGCTGCCGGAATGGAGGATGCTTTCTTCTTCCGCCGGGAAAGTCCGCTCGCTTTGGCAATCATCAAAGCTTACAAATCCCCAGAATTTTTCCTGTAAAAACACCGGCGCCACCAGAATGGATTTAAGGCCGTATGGTTCAAACCGTTCCCGCTCATCCTGGGGCAGATTTTTAATGGGCCCGTTTATTGATTCGCCCCGGGAAATTTTTTCTTCCCAGCAGGGGAGGGTATCCTGATACGCCAGGGATAAGGAATTTAAATTATCTTTCCGGCAGTATTCCGATTCCCAGCCATAGATACGGTTGTAGTGAAATTTTCCGTCTATCATTTCATTCTGCCAGATATTGATCCGGTCCGCGTCCACCGCTCCCGCCAAAAGCTCCATGCCCTTATACAGGGCGCTTTCCAGATTTTCCTTGCCATCCACGGAAAGAAGAATCGCCGCCGCCTGATTTACCCCCCGCAAAAGTTTATCCTGCCGGAATATGGATTTATGCGCTTCTTCTACTTTCTTTTTTTCCTTTTCGTATATTCTGTTGTGGAAAATAAAAACCGCGCCGATAAAAATTCCCGCTATATAAATGGATAAAAGGCTGTCAAAAAGGTGCTGAATGCCTACCAGCTCTGTAACAAGCCGGGGATAGAAATATCCAACGCTGTAGGATGCCCCCACCACGGTAAAATGGAGAATCAAAAAAAACACCCGGCTCCGGCCCTTGGAAAAAAGAAATATCACCACAATGCTCAGGACAAAAAAGGCGGACATGGAACCCTGGACGCCCCCCAGGTTAAAAAAGGCCAAAGGAAAGAGGATGTTCCCCAGTACGATAAGGAAGGTTCCCCGGGTTATCTGGTAAAGCTGGAAGTAGTTGCTGACAACGAGCAACAGAACGATGGAAAGGGTGATTCCCGCCATCACCATACTCATGATAAACCCGAAGCCCATGAGGACCCGTGAAATTGACGCTACCAGAGCCGCCCCCAGCCCTATAATGCCCACTATATTGAGAAGTCTGGTTTCCAGGGGAAACTCATCGGAAAGGATATACTTCTGGACAAACCGCTTAATAGCCCCTATCAAAATAACCCCCCGTTTTTCTGCAAGTATACACCCATGGCCGGATGTTTCCTACCCCTGGTCCGGAAGCCCCAGGTAGACAAGGACCGGAATACCGTGTTATACTTAACCAGGATTCAAAAACAAGCGCCACCCATTTCGGTGGGGGCAGCCGGTGTTTTGATGACAAAAACCTCGTTTTTGCGCGATAGTCGCCTTGGAAAAGGTGTGTCCAGGTATGTTCAAATGAAAAAACTATCCCTTATACTCGATCTTCTTGAGCGTCGTGAAAAGCGCCAGCTCGTACTTATCCTCATCCTCCTCATCATCATGGGATTCCTGGAACTGGCCGGTGTGGGTTCTCTCGGCCCCTTCATTTCGATAGTAACCAACCCCGGGATGATCCATACGAACCGGTATTTAAGCGCCGCCTATACTTACTTTAATTTCTCCGGTGATAATGAATTTATTATTGCCTTTGGAATTGCCGTAATCGGCGTTATCGCGGCAACCAATATCTTTCTCGCCTTTGTAACCTTTGTTATAAACTTTTTCTCCGCCAGGAGATTCTATTCACTTACCATGCGCTTTCTGGAGAAATACCTCAGGCAGCCTTATGTTTTTTATCTTAATAGTAATACCGCCGATTTATCAAAAAAAATTTTAAGTGATGTGTTTACGGTTATCAACTTATTGATCAGAATCCTAAATCTTATCTCCAGCTCTCTTGTTTCATTGGCAATCATAATACTGCTTATAATCATAAATCCTCTGCTGGCCCTGGCGGTAAGCGGGATATTCGGGATTTTATATTTACTGATCTATTCACTGGTCAAAAAATTTCTGGACAAAAAAGGAAAAGAAAAAAATGTACAAAATAAGTTACGGTATAAATATATCAATGAGACATTCGGCGGGATTAAAGATGTAAAGATATTGGGGAAAGAAAAGGTCTTTCTTTCTTTTAATTCAGGTCCTGCCAAAAAATATGCTCATAATGATGCACTATGTGAGATAATCAGTGATATTCCCAAGTACGTGCTTGAAGTGATCGTTATCGGCGGTATTGTCGGCGTCATCGCTTTTATGGTACATTCCGGTATAAAGCTGGATAGCTTTCTCCCTGTTCTTACCGTCTATGCCTTTGGCGCCTATAGGCTGCTTCCTTCCCTGCAAAAGATATTCAGGGCTGTTACCAGCATTAAATATAATCTTCCGGTTCTGGAGGGCCTCCACCGGGATTATACGAAACTTCCTCCGGGGGAAGCCCTGGCGAATGAAGATATTCCTAAATTGGATTTTAGGAAAACGATCGCCCTTGAAAATATTTCGTTCAGTTATCCCAATACGTCAAAAGATGTCATAAAAAGTCAAAGCCTTGTTATAGAGGCTAATACTTCCATTGCCCTGGTAGGGGCTACCGGCTGTGGCAAAACAACACTGGTGGATATTATTCTGGGTCTTCTGGAGCCCCAGACCGGCGCCATTTCTATTGACGGACAAAAGATCACCGGAGCCAACCGGAAAAATTGGCAGAGAAATCTGGGTTATGTTCCCCAGTCCATTTATTTAACCGATGATACAATTCGGAATAACATTGCCTTCGGTATTGCTCCCGACAAAATTGATGATCAGGCAGTTATACAGGCTGCCAAATTGGCCAATATCCATGATTTTATCATCAAAGAACTTGAAGAAAGCTATGATACGGTGATCGGCGAGCGGGGCATCCGTCTTTCCGGTGGACAGCGGCAGCGCATTGGCATTGCCCGGGCGGTATATCACAATCCTTCTGTTCTTATCCTGGACGAGGCCACCAGCGCTCTGGACGGCCTTACCGAAAACGCTATCATGGACGCCATCCAGACCATGAGCCGCAAAAAGACTATCATCATGATTGCGCACCGCATAACCACGGTTAAGGGCTGCGATGTGATTTATTTTATGGATAAGGGAACAATTGTTGACAGCGGCAATTACGATGAACTATATCAAAAGAATGAAAGCTTTAGAAAAATGGCGGATGGGAATTATAAAGAGTAGCCCGATAAAGAGATGACAAACAATTACATAAACACACAGCCAAAGCGTCCCGTGCGCTTTTTTAATACAACAGGTCCCTGTAATCCCTGGGATCACTATATGCTGCCGCCGGAGGACAGGCTCATCGGCGCGCAGCTTCACCGCTATATAGGCGATAAACTCTACTGGGTACTTCATGCGCCGCGACAGACGGGGAAGACAACATTCCTGCAGCACTGGATGCGGAAAATAAATGCAGGGGACGAGGCGATTTCGTGCTATGTAAGCCTGGAGAGGTGCCAAAAAACTGATGCTCTTGAAAAGGTAATGCCGACAATCTGTAATGCGATTATTGAGCAAGCGCTTTTATATGAAATTGATCCGCCTGAGCTAAGTATAGATGATCCGTCAAGTATGCTAAGTAATATCCTCATAAATTGGGCGCAAAAAACGGCGCCACTTCCGCTCGTGTTACTGTTTGACGAAGTAGATATATTGACAGGCGATGTGCTTATTAGTTTTTTAAGACAATTGCGCGGCGGTTTTATGAATCGCGGAATAGGGAAGTTTCCTGTATCAATAGCGCTTGTGGGAATGCGTGATTTAAAAGATTATATCACGGTTGCAAAGGATGGTATTGCACCGAGTCCACTATCGCCTTTCAACATAAAAACTGATTCCGTATTGCTGGGCAATTTTAGTCAGGATGAGGTAGCCGCACTTTTTGCACAGCGTACGGCAGAAACAGGACAACAAATAACCGATGAAGCGCTGGCATATATATGGGAGCAATCGCGGGGCCAGCCGTGGATTGTTAATTCGCTTTTTGAGCGCGTGACAATGCGTATATTGCGCTCGGATGATTACAGTACGGTAACACTGGAACATCTCAAAATCGCACGGGAACAGATGATACTTGCGCGGGAGACGCACCTTGATTCGCTGGCCGTGCGGATAAGGGAACCGGGTATACGGGTGGTGATGGAAAAGTTGATCACCGGCGAACCGGATCCCCAGCTTACCGAAAGCGAAGGGTTCCGCGTCTGTCAGGATCTGGGGCTTGTCCGGAAAGAGCGGGGAACCCCCATGGTGGCCAACCCGATATACAAGGAAGTTCTTGCCAGGCAGTTGACCTATTCAACCCAGGAAGCTATTCCCGAACCAGAATGGCAGTGGGAAAAGCCGGACGGCTCCCTTGATATGGACACACTTCTGCGTGAGTTTCAAAAGTTTTGGCGGCGTAACTCCGAGATTTGGGAGCAGAAGTCTGATTATACCGAGGCATTCCCCCATCTTTTAATGATGGCGTTTTTGCAGCGTGTTCTTAACGGCGGCGGGAAAATAGATCGGGAATATGCGGCAGGAAGAGGGCGTATGGATTTAGCGATTGAATATAAAGAGAAAATATATATAATTGAGATCAAGCTTATACATTCGTATGATTCACCGGAAGAAGTGCGCAATGAAGGACTTGAACAACTGACAAAATACCGCGATAAAATAGATTCGGCCGCTCCCGCATACCTTGTCATCTTCGACCGTCGAAGCGAAACAAAACAAAAGAGCTGGGACGAGCGGCTCACGTGGACCATTGAGAATGATATAACTGTAGTGGGGTGCTAATGATGAAAAATCGAAATCGTATAGCCGTGATACTCTTTTGCTTGGCTCTTACTTCTCTTTCTGCCCAGGAAGCCCTTAAATCCGTCGAGGAAGAATACTACGATTTTCTCAGCCTTCAGGGATTAGCTGAACGGTCCTATCTGAACTACCGGACTCTGTCGGATTCAGTGTGGGCTATTGAAGAAGGTGCATCCCACCCCTGGCAGAATCATAACCTCGGAACAAAACGGCAATTATTCGGTGATGTGTTTATGCGGATATACGGCCCGGAACTGTTCACCTCATACAATACCGCTGCCCCCTACGGTCAGAACGATGGGGCATTGTGGCAGGGGCGGGGATTTAACTCGAGCTTAACCGGAGGCGTTCGATTTGAAGGGTACGGGGTGGAGCTTACTTTTAAGCCGCAGTTGGCATTTTCGCAGAATGCCGCTTTTGAAATATTGACGCCTGGAAAATCCGGTCCTGATTATGCAGGAAAAGGTGATACCTACGGCTATTTTTGGGGTGGTGTTGACGCGCCACAGCGGTTTGGGGACGAGCCATTTTTTACATACGATTGGGGAGATACGGAAATCCGGTATACTTGGAAAACGTTAACCATTGGATTTGGAACCCAGGCAATTTGGCTGGGACCGGCATATCTGAACCCTATGCTTCACTCAAACAATGCAGCATCATATCCAAAGTTTGATATTGGCATACGGAAGCAGCCGGTTACTATTCCCGGGCTGGGGTGGTATGTGGGAGATGTAGAACTGAGGTTATGGGTAGGATATCTAACAGAATCTGATTATTTTGATAATGAGCCGGAAAACGATTCAACCATGTTTCATGGTCTTTCTTTTGCGTATGCACCATCATTCCTTCCAGGCTTTACCTTGTTTCTCAACCGGGTCTGTCTTGTTGATTGGAGTTGGGAGAATCTGAAATATATAGTACCGAATAGTGACAATACAATTGAAGATCAAAAACTATCTTTTGGCATTTCGTGGATATTCCCCCAGGTTGGTTTTGAAATGTATGGTGAACTGGGAATAGATGACTACATTTCTGTTGACGGCCCGCAAATACAGGGTTATTTACGATATCCTTTGCATACTCTGATATATACCGTGGGCCTGAAAAAGACATTGAAATTATCAAAAGAAGCGGATATTTACGGGGAAATTATTTTTGAGTGGAACAATTTTGAAATGGATCAGAGTTTCCAGTTTCAATGGCCTTATTCTTTTTATTTTCACCATAATATCATACATGGTTATACCAACAGGGGGCAGCTTGTTGGCAGCGGGAACGGAGTCAACGGGAATAGTCAATATCTGGAATTTAAGCTTTATTATCCCTCCGGAAATTCATCAATAATTATTCAACGATCAAATCCGGATAATAATTATGTATATTCAAAGGCAATTGAAGATGTCGCAGACGGTGGAAAATTGTCAGTAAAATATTATCGCACCTTTAAAGCGTCTTTTGTTGCCGGCGGGTCGTCGTCCTTTTTTATTACCGATAACTTCAGTGTAACCGGCAAAGTTTTATATAATCTTATTCTAAACCCATTATATAAAAACACGCCGGATAGGCTGGATATTTTTCTGCATAACGGTGTTTTTCAGGTGTTGCTAAAATATAGTCTTTAAGGAATACCATGAACGAACAAGAAATATTAAAAATAATTTCCGGCGGTGAATGTAGTAAGGTTCAATTCAAGGAGCGTCTGCCGCATATTGATAATCTTGCCCATGAGATAATCGCCTTTTCAAACTCACAGGGCGGCTTGATTATTTTTGGTATAAATGATAAAACCGGCAAAATAAACGGACTTTCCTTTGGCGAAATACGCGAAATAAACCAACAGTTGGTAAATGCCGCATCTCAAAAAATTTATCCTCCTGTCTATCTGACAACAGAAACTATTCATGTAGACAACGAAGCGCTCGTTGTAGCGCGTATTGAAGAGGGTACAGGTAAGCCATACAAAGATGCGAGCGGTATTATTTATACGAAAAACGGATCAGACAAGAGAAAAATTACCTCTAACAATGAGTTAGCCCGTTTATTGGGCAGCGGCGGATTTTTATCGGCTGATGAAATGTCTGTTTTGGGAAGTTCAATCGAAGATATTGATTTGGATCAGTTTAACTCGTTTTTACTGAAAAAATATAAAAAAACACTTGACGATTTGAATGTAAAAATGGAAAAGATTTTGGAAAATTTGGGTCTGTCCAGGGATGGTGTTTTAACACTTACAGGGTTGCTGTTGTTTTCGAAAAAACGTCATAAATTCCGTCCACAATTTTCTATCCAATGTGTTTCTGTTGACGGTTCAGTAATTGGCAATAAATATACCGATAACGAAGGTGTATTTGAAGGAACCCTTGAAGAGATTTTCCAAAGAACCATGGATTTTATCGGCAGGAATATGAAAAAAATTCCTGAGTCGAACGGATTTAATAGTCTGAGCAAATGGGAGATCCCCTATGAGGTGTTTGAAGAATTGATCGTTAATGCCTTGGTACACCGCGATTATTTTGTATCGTCGACTATAAAAGTTTTTGTTTTTTCAGATCGGATTGAAATCGTAAGTCCGGGGAGGCTTCCCAATTCGCTTACTATCGAAAATGTAAAAAATGGCGTTTCAATTGCCAGGAATCCTATCCTATTATCTGCTGTACAATTTGTTTTACCCTACAAGGGGTTGGGAACAGGTATTTTGCGGGCCTATTCATTATATCCTGAAATATTTATGGAGAACCGCGTTGAAGAGAATCAATTTAAAATCATAATGAAAAGACGGGCTGGCGAATCCAGATAAATGACAAGGCTAATGAGGAGGAGGTATAGCAAATGATGGATCCTGTTGTTCTGGAAAAGCTGCATGAGGTATTACTTGAGATCATGGATGAATTTATCAGAATATGCAAAAAGTATAATTTGGACTATTTTTTTATAGGCGGAACCTTGTTGGGGGCAGTTCGGCACAAAGGCTTTATTCCATGGGATGATGACATTGACATCGGTATGACCCGTGATATGTATGAGAAGTTTCTTGAAGTGTGTGAAACCGAACTTGATAAAAAATATTACCTCTTATCTTACAAGAGCGACAGGTGCTGGCTGCCTTTCGTGAAAATATGTAAACACAACACGCTTTTCAGGGAACCCTTTTTTACGACCACTGAAGATAAAGGAATATCCATTGATGTTTTCCCCTATGACAAAACGATAAAGATGTTTTTGTTTCGGGCAATTCAGGAATTCATCCTTGAAAATCTAAAGAACTTAATCAAGGTAAAAATGCGAATTCAAAACGGAGAAAGAAAGAGTCTGATAAAAAGATTCGCGGCAAGCCTGTTCTCTTATAGACAATTGCAGTCATGGCGGCACAAATTGATGATGATATTTAACAAAAAGAAAAGATATAATTATATAACATTATGGGGCGAGGGGGGCTTTCGGAAAGAAACATTTCACAAGGATGTGTTTTTCCCAACTGTTGAGCTAATGTTTGAAGGCAAATACTATCATGTGCCTAACAACTGGCATCATTGGTTATCCTGCTACTACGGCGATGATTATATGAGCCTGCCTCCAGTTGAGAAACGGTGGGATCATGAACCGTTGCAGATAATTTTTGATACAGATGGTAAAGAAAACGATTATTCTGTAGGAGAATAACATGAATATTGCATTGATAATCGCCGGTGGAAAGGGCGAACGCACAAAACAGGATATTCCAAAGCAATTCCTGCATATTGAGAATAAGCCTCTTATAATTTATACCCTGGAGTCCTTTGAAACGCATCCGGCGATTGATAAAATTCTTGTTGTATGTCTGGAAGGCTGGCATAGTATCCTCTGGGCATATGCCAATCAATATAATATTTCGAAACTGCAATGGATGGTAAATGGGGGGGAGTCCGGACATGACTCTATTCATAATGGGATTATGGAATTAAAAAAATATTGTACCAAGACTGATGCCATACTGATACATGATGCAAACAGGGGGCTCGTATCCCATGAAATAATATCCAACGGGATATCAACTTATGAGAAATATGGTAATGCGGTAACCGTTATACCTTGTACAGAGGTAGTTTTTAGAAGTGCGGATGGGCAAATCGCTGAGGAAGAAGTCCCCCGGAACGTATTGTTTCGTACCCAGACTCCGCAAATTTTCAGCCTCGGTAAATTATGCTGGGCTCACGAGGAAGCCGAAAGGCAAAATATTACCTCGCCGCTTGCGGCATGTTCTTTGATGCAGGCGTTGGGAGAACCTGTCTATTTCTCCTGGGGTTCTGAGAAAAATATAAAAATAACCACCACCGATGATATTGATATATTTCGGGCTATGTTAAATCTATCTGACAACATGAGTTTAAAAAAATAAAATGCTTTATTCAAAGCAATATACCGGCGATCTGCTATCCCAGCTCCCGGATGAAATAGCAGTGCAGCTAAAGGGTAAACGAATTGCTATAACAGGCGCATCAGGGCTGATTTGTTCATATATCATTGATGCGTTGATGGAAATAAACAGAGAAAAAAAAACAGAAATATATATTTATGCTTTGGGAAGAAATATAGAGTCATTAAAGGAGCGATTCAAAATATATAATAATAACCAATATCTGCAATTTGTCAAATATAATATTTTTGAACCATTCCCTGTAATGGATATTGACTTTATTATTCATGGCGCAAGCCCCGCATACCCGAAAGCTTTTGCGGACGATCCTGTTGGAACAATGAACTCAAATTATTTGGGAATGCTGAATATTCTGGAATCTGCCAGGGTAACGAATACAAGGATTCTGTTTATTTCAAGCGCGGAAATATACGGCAAAGCTGCGGAAGAAAAAACATGGGAAGAAAGTGAAAGCGGTTCCATCGATCCCCTGAAATTTCGTTCCTGTTATCCCATTAGTAAAAGGGCGGCGGAAACGCTGTGCGCAGCATATAAAGAGCAGTTCAACGTTGATTTTGTTACTGCCAGACCCTGCCATGTTTTTGGTCCGACCATGACAGTCAATGACAACCGGGCTATTTCATCGTTTATCAGGAACGCAGTTAAAAATGAGCCGATTATTATGAAAAGCGAAGGTACGGCAATACGCTCATATTGCTATGCGGGCGACTGCTTCTCCGCGATAATCCATATCCTTCTTTTTGGTAAATCCGGCGAAGCTTATAACATATCAAATGAGGATAATCTGGTTTCTGTCGGAAAAGCGGCGGATATAATATCATTAATCGGTAATATTGATGTTATAATTGATATCCCCGGGGGGGATGTAAAGACGGGGTTCAGTACGGTCGATAAGATTATTATTTCATCGCAAAAATTAAAGAACCTGGGATGGAAAGCAAAAACAACCCTGGAAGACGGGCTTAAAAAAACAATCACTACCCTAAGGTGCGAACGAGAATAATCCTGCCTTTGGAGATCTACAAAAATGAAAATTGATTCAGGTACAATGGAAAGGCTTCATAAGATTCAGATCGAAATTCTTGACGAATTTGTGAAAATCTGCAAAAAACATAACCTGATACATTTTCTCGTAGGGGGGACGCTGCTGGGGGCAGCAAGGCACAAGGGTTTTATTCCCTGGGACGATGATATAGATGTTGGTATGCCCCGTGAAGATTTTGAAAAGTTTATTAAAATTTGTGAAAATGAACTAGACGCCGGTTATTACATTCAGGCCTATAATATAACGGATGCATATTGGAGAGCATATCTGATTATGTATAAAAAGAACACCGTGCTGTTTAATGAAGATGAATTTTCTTTCATAGAAGACGATGGGATTTTTATTGATATTTTCCCTTACGATACTACAATAAACTTCTATCCTCTACAGCGAATGCAATATTTTCTTATGAAGAAAACCCAAAACATAATTCAAATGAAAATCAGGATACAGAAGGGGGAGAAGAAAAATATTCTAAAGCGTCTCCTGGCACGTCTCTTTTCATACAAAGTCCTTCAAATGCAGCAGCAAAAAATTATTAAACTTGGTAATCATTTTCACTCTGACCATATTATCAGTTGGGCTGGTGAATACGGTATTTCCAGGGAAACACATAGAAAAAATGTTCTTTTTCCAACCGTTGAAATTATTTTTGAAGGAAAATATTACAAGGCACCTCGTGAATGGAATACCTTTTTATCTCATGTCTATGGTAAGGATTATATGGAAACACCTCCAATTGAAAAAAGAAAGACCTTTAATCCACAGGTGCTGATTTTTGATACTACCGGACGGAACAATGACGAAAACTCGAACCATTCAACTGGCTGAATTAAAACTCTTAAAATCCCTTTGCTCTTTTCTTGATGCTCGGAATCTTCGTTATTATCTTGCCTTCGGGACTCTGCTGGGTGCAGTGCGCCACCGGGGATTTATTCCCTGGGATGACGATGTTGATATAGTAATGCCAAGGGAAGACTATAACAAACTCCTGTCATTTCCCGACTCAGCCTTTGAGCCCCCTTTCAGGCTGAGTGAACTCAGGAGATCTGCCGAGCATGTCGAATTTCTCGGGAAATATCTTGATATTTCAAAACCCATTTCGTTATACAAAGAAGACCGGATGGCGATAGTAGATAAATATATCTGGATAGATATAGTCCCCCTTGACGGTCTTCCTAAAAGTAAAATCAAAAGACTGGCTATTAAATATGTTTCTATATGTTTGAGGTTAATCTATAAATTATCTGTTTCCAATTATAACTATAAAAGAAGTGCAATTAAGAATATAATTATAAAATGGATGAGCCGCCATATCCCGCGTCAAAAAGTATATGGTCTTTTTCTTAAACTGATAACAAAGTATTCGTTTTATGAGTCTGAAACCGTTGTCAGTGCCAATGATCTAAATACATCATTCTACATTTATCCACAGAATATTTTTGGAAACCCGGTTAAAATTTTTTTCGAGAATGGTCTCTATAATGCGCCTGAAAATTATAAAAAATTTCTTGAAATTCAGTATGGCGATTATATGAAACTGCCCCCTGATGAAGAAAGGGATCATCACGGGTTTTACCTCAATTAGCTTTTAAGGAGTTGCCAATATGAAATTATTTACCCCGGGGCCAATAGCGATGGATCCTGAAACCATAGCCCTTGGCGGAATTCAAGCTCAATATTTCCGTACGCCTGAATTTTCCCGAATCATGCTTGATTGTACGGCAATGCTTAAAACTGTTTTAAACACGCCGGATGATGCCCGAATGATTTTTTTGACTGCCAGTGGTACGGCCGCCATGGAAGCAACGGTAATGAATTTGTTTACTCCTAAAGATAAAGTGTTAATTTTATCCGGTGGTACTTTTGGCAAACGTTTTAAACAAATTTGCACGATTCATAAGATACCCTTCAAAGCCATCGATCTTGAATGGAATGAGGCATTCAGGCCGGAGATACTGGATCAATTTGAGGGCGCAGGCCTTACAGGATTTCTGGTAAATATGTGCGAAACTTCCACTGGTCAACTATACCCCATGGATGCTATTTCCGCTTTTTGTAAACGGAATCGCTGCTGTCTTGTGGTAGATGCAATAAGCTCCTTTCTCTGCGATCCTTTTAGCATGAAGGATATGGGGGCTGATGCTGTTATTATCAGTTCCCAGAAAGGCCTGGCATTACATCCGGGTATGTCTTTTGTTGCGGTAAGCAAAGAAGCCTTTGAGGAGCGGTGTGCAAAAAACGAAGTACGTTCATTATATTTCCGCTTTACTGATTATGGGGATGACATGGTTCGGGGCCAAACTCCGTATACTCCGGCGGTGGGCATTGTCAATCAGCTTAATGAAAAACTTTCACGGTTGATTAAGCAAGGGATACCGGCATATACAAACGGTATTTCAGAACTTTCAATGTATTTCAGAAAAAATCTTTCCGGTAAAACCCAGTTTACTATTCCCGATTATTATCCCTTATCAAATTGCCTGACCCCGGTCTTTTGTCCGAAGCAGAATGCCAGAGAAGTTTTTGCATTGCTTAAAGATCGCTACGATATATATATCACTCCCTGTGCGGGAGAAATTGCGCCTTTCCTGTTTCGTGTCGCACATATGAGCGGACAGCTTACCAAACAAGATATAGATGAGTTAATCAATATTTTGCGTTTATTGAGTGAGGAAAATGTATGATAGCAAACAAAACGGTCGTGTACACTTCGGGCACTTTTGACATGCTTCATTATAACCACCTAAAAATGATTGAGTATGCCCGTGCTCTGGGAGACATACTAATCGTGGGGGTAAATACGGATGAGCTGGTAATATCATACAAGTCTTCCCCGATTATTCCCTTTGAAGAGCGGATAGCCCTTATGAAGGCATTAAAATATCCCGACATTGTTATACCTCAACATTCTTTAAATCATGCCGATAAGGTAAAAAAGCTGAATTTTGATGTTTTTGTTGTAGGCGATGATTGGGCGGGCAAGTATGATTATCTAAAAGATCAGGGGGTTTCGGTGGTGTATTTCCCCTATGGTCAGGGGATCAGTTCAAGCAGTCTTAAAAAGAAAATCTATGACAATTACCAAAAAATGCAGGTTCAGGCCGATACACACTTTCCCCTTGATACAGAAGTGGAGAAATCAATATAAATCTAACAATAAAATATTTTAAAGACATTCTCAAATCCGATTGGGATGATTTTGTGTACAACAATAAAATGGGGTATGCTTACCACCTATATGATACTGCCAGCATGGATTTGGATGTAACAGGAGAAAATATTTCATTTGCCATAGTTAATGAATCAGAAATAGTATTATTAATGCCATTGTTTGTTAATAAAATAAAATCGCGTTTATTTTTTCTTGCCTTAGAAGAGTACTGTTTAAGAGCAAGATGGGGATTAGTCTTAAAAGATAATATGACTAAAAAGCAAATAAAGAATATCTCCGATATTTTTATTAGACATATTGATTGTCTCATTGCTAAATATTATATAACATCAGATTTCACAACTGAATTACCTCCACTTGCAGAGTTGTTTACCCCTCGTGAGGGGGTAACTCAGATCGATCCCTTGGTCTATCTTGGATTTTCCCCGAAAGTAAGGTATACCTATGTTGTAGACTTATCAAAGAGTGTTGATGAAATTTTTAAGGACTGCGAAGAAACAACTCGTCAGGCAATACGAAAATTGTCTGATGATGACAACTACCTTATGATGAAACCTATGACAGAACAAAGGGCTGGAAGAAAAATATAGCCTATTATAGACATATTTTTTTAGATTTAATACCGAATGGTATATGTAAAGTATTTTTTATTTATAAAAAATGCACCAATGCTCCTGTCGCCGCAGTCATAGTTTTGCTGTATAAAAATTCTGCATATTATTATTGGAACGCTTCGGCAAATGAAAAACCGGTAGGTATAAATAAATATCTATTATATATGACCATGCTTGAGCTAAAAAAGTCAGGATGTGTATATTTTGAAACCGGCGGTGCTAATCCGCATTTACGAAAGGGAAAGTTCAAAGGCTTAAACGATTTTAAAAAATCTTTTGGCACATTTCTGCATCTAATATATGGAGGAGAGTTTGAAAAAGACCCTCAATTGTTCACCTCCAAAAAATATAAGATCACAAAAATCATAAGGAAAATTGTACATTTTTGTGTACATTGATTTTATATTTGAGGAATAATAATTATGTCAATCATATACCGCTTAAAACGTAAAATTATCAGAACGCTTTTTTGCGAGCAATGGTCTATTTTGGTATGTGATTTAGCGGGAAACATCCTAAAACACATAACTCCTCCTTCTGACCGTTTTTGGGCGGATCCTTTTCCCGTTGAATATGAGGGCAAGACTTATATCTTTCTTGAACAGCAGATCGGTTCCGGTAATGGAACTTTGGGTTATATTGAATTGTACCCTGATCTTAGCCATTCGGCCTTTGTTCCCATTTTGGAGAAAGATTATCACCTTTCCTTTCCTTGTATTTTTTATATCGAACAGGACGGACAGAAGACTTGGTACATGATACCTGAATCCCATGAAAATAAAACCATTGATCTTTACCGCGCCATTGATTTTCCTCGTGAGTGGCAATTTGAACTAACCTTGATGAGCAATATAAATGCCAATGATTCTGTTGTTTTTTATCATGATGCCAAGTGGTGGCTCTTTACCAGCGTTGGAAAAGAATCAAATTCTGTCAACAAAAATCTTTCTGTGTTTTATTCTTATACATTTCCATCAGCCGAGTGGATTTCCCATCCACAAAATCCGATTTGTTCGGATCTGGGAAACAGCAGAATGGCAGGATCTTTTTTTATAAACAGCAAAACCGGATTTTTTAATCGCCCTTCGCAAAACTGTATCCGGGACTACGGTAAAGAAACCAATATCAATGAGATTATTGAATTAACCGATCAATCTTATCGGGAAAGAAAAGTAAAAACTATCCTTCCGGAAAAGGATTTATTTGCTATATGTACCCATACAATAAATCATTCAGAAAACTACATTCTTCGGGATATAAAAACAAGACGTTTTAGGTTTTTTGCATCATGACAATATTGGCTATATCTTTAATTAATCAAATAAGAACCGGTGGTGATAGAGATTATTTGGATCTGCTTGAAATGCTGGCAAAGCAAGGGAATAATGTTTTTGTTATTATGAATAGCTTTCTTGACTATGCCCCATTAAGTTTTATAAGAATAGATTTTCCGCTAAAATATAAACGCCATCACCTTCCTCCTGCTTCTTATCTTTTTAAAGAAAATATAAAAAGAAATCTAGAAAATGTTAAGAAAGTAATTTTTGATTCAGGCGTTACTAGCATTGATTTCCTGCATATCCATGGGGATATATATTTAAAGTCTGCAATTTATATTAAAAAAAAGATGCGTGTTCCTCTATTTTATGCTTCCAGGTGTAACGATGTTGATCGCGCCCATATTTTACGGCATCATGGTGTTTTGAATTTCAAGGAATATCTTTTTTCTCTTGTGTATGAACCAATAAACCGATTTAGGGAAAAGCAAATAAAAAAATATGCTGATATTATTGCTTTTCTTAGTACTCCTGATAAAATACGATTTCTTGAAAGAACCGGCTGTTCCGAATCAAAAACAGTTGTTATTCCTAATCATATCGGCCCGCCAAGATTTACTCCCGAATGGGAAAATAAAAATCATTCCCGCAATGTGCAGAAGCTGGTTTATGTTGGTTCACTTTCAGCTTCCAAGGGTCTGTGGGATTTATTAAAGGCTCTGGCTATTCTAAAAAACAGGGGTTATAGTAGCTTGTATTGTAGTGTACTTGGGCGCAATGAAAAAGCTGAAAAAACCTATGAGTTTGTTAAAAAACTTAATCTTACCGAAATGGTTTCTATTGAAGGTTACAAGAATCCATTCCCCTATTTTGCCGAATGTGACCTATTTATATACCCGACTCTTTATGATGCATTCGGTAATGTAATAACAGAGGCCCTGCACACAGGCTGTCCGGTTATTGCTTCCCGGGTTGGAGGAATTCCGGATCTGTTGGCCTATCCAGAGCTGCTTTTTGAATCGGGAAACACCGGCGAAATTGCGGATCGGATAGAGCGGTGTATTAAAGACGAAACCTTTTACGCCCATATCAGAAAACTCTGTGCCGAACGAGCGGAAGCCCACCGCTTTGACTGGGCGGGAAAGTTTGCCGAAGCTATGGAAAACTACAAGGGTCGTTGATACTGATGAAAATAGTTTTGGTTCAATTTTATTCATATCATGAAGAAGTATTGGCGCCCCAGATCGATTTTCTGCTGCCTGATAATGATGTGTTTGTTGCCGCGCCATCTGACTTATTCCGCAATGATTATCTTGCCCATTTTGACTCACGGATTAAAAAAATCGTATTCAATGATCGTAGATATGATCGTAAAAATGTATTTCATATACTCTGTAGATTCTTTTCAATTATATTAAAATACATTCAACTTAATTATTGGATAAAAAAACATCGTATTGAACTGATCGTTTTTAATACCCTGACTAAATCATTCCATTTTTCGCTTATTGCTTTATTTTTCAGGAATATTGATAAGGTACACATTATACACAACGGCCATTTGTATACCCAACCGAAGATGATAAAATATTTGTCATGCTTCAAAAAAAATCTGTTTATCTCTTATGATGTGTACCGATACTACCTTGATAATCATGTAAAGGAAAATGACAAATCACGTTTTGACTGGTTCTTGCCGATGGCGATGGTGATCATACCTTTAGTTTCAGCCATTGTATACCCCAAGTAAAGACCTGTAATGCCGCCGCTGATATTCAGGGGAATATCCATTATCCAAAGGAACGGCTTTAAGCCTT
>BNUV01000026.1 GCA_025997615.1 Spirochaetia bacterium | reverse complement strand
CAACGGAGGCTGGTATATTGGCGGGGGCGCGGGCTATATGTTCGGGGAATACAGCTTTGAAAACGAAGGGAGTATCCCGGTAAGCATTTTTGCCCTGGATATAACCACGGGTTTTTTAATCGGAAACGTGGTGGTTATTTCCTGGACTTTGCGCACTGATTTTGAAACGGTGGGCAACAGGCTGGCTCTGGGCCTGGTTTACAGGTTCAACTAAAGGGAGAAATAAAAATGTACCGAAACACAATATTGAAGGGAGCGGCGGGTGCGTTAGCGGCAGCAGCGCTGCTATTGCTGGCGGCCTGTTCGCTGGGCGGTGACCTTGAAGCCTGGCGGATAAAGGCCCGGGAGAAAAACGGAGACAATTCAAATCCCAGCGGCCTGTCCGCCCCAGCCAACCTGCGGGTAACCGCAACCACCGCAAACAGTGTAAGCCTTGAATGGGATGCATTATCCGGCGCAATAGGGTATAGAGTATATTGCTATCCTGCCGGCAGTTCCGGAGGCTATGAGCCGATTGGCGGCGATTCCGGCACATCGTACACTCATACGGGGCTGCAACTGGATATGACTTATTCATATAAAGTCGCGGGTTACAACGACGGCGGCACCGGCCCACAGTCAGGCGCTGTTTCCGCAACCACTGCCGACCCTGTTACTGTACCGGGCAGCGGCCTTGCCGCAAAATTAAACTGGCTGCAAAGCAACGCCGCAAGCAATAGACAGTATATTGTCGAAGTAAGCGCCGATGAATCTATCGTTCCCCAAACCCTGTCCTACAGCGGCAAAAACAATATAACCATAACGCTGCAAGGGGATTATACAACCCGGACCATCAGTCTTTCCGCTATTGGCTCAATGTTCACGGTAGAATCCGGCGTTACTCTGATTCTGGATAACTACCTTACCCTACAAGGCCGGAGCAACAACAATGCCGCCCTGATAGAGGTAAACAGCGGCGGCACACTGTTTATGAACACCGGGTCGAAGATTATCGGCAATACCAACTCCGCCTCCCATGGCGGCGGGATATTAGTTATCGGGACCTTTACGATGGATGGTGGGGAAATCTCCGGCAATACCAATTCCACCTCCTCCGACGGCTCCGCCTCCCGCGGCGGCGGGGTATTTGTTATCGGGACCTTTACGATGAACGGCGGGGAAATATCCGGCAATATCAACTCCTCCTTCACTTCCTCCTACTCCTCCCAATCCTACGGTGGCGGGGTAGGGGTATATGTTGGCGGGACCTTTACGATGAATGGCGGGGAAATATCCGGCAATACCAACTCTTCCTTCACTTCCTCCTACCCCTCCCAATCCTACGGTGGCGGGGTACATGTTGATGGGACCTTCACGATGAACGGCGGGGAAATATCCGGCAATACTAACTCCTCATCTTCCTCCTCCTACTACGCGCGCTCCCACGGCGGCGGGGTATATGTTGGTGGGACCTTTACGATGAACAGCGGGGAAATATCCGGCAATACCAACTCCTCCTCTTCCGACACCTCCCCCTCCTATACTTCCTCCTCCGGTGGCGGCGTGTATGTTAACGGCGGGACCTTTACGATGGGCGACGGGGAAATATCCGGCAATACCGCCTCCAACGACGGTGGAGGGGTGTATGTTTTCGATGGGGCTTTTACGATGAGCGGCGGGGAAATATCCGGCAATGCCGCTTCCAACGGCGGCGGAGTGTTTGTTGGTTATTATATTTATTTTTCTCCCATTTATGGAACTTTCCAAATGGCCGGCGGGGTCATCTACGGCAGCGGCGCGTCAACAACGCTCAAAAACACCGCTACAACTGGGGCATCACTGTACAAGGCCAGCGATGCAATAGCGCAATACGGCGTCCTTAGCGGCGGTACCTTCTACCGTTCCGGCGATTTAAGCGACAGCGACGACACCCTGCGGGTGGTAAGCGGCGGTTTGCAGAACTATTAAAAGGCGGCTCTCCCGGGGTTTTGGGCAGAACCCGGCACCCCGGGAAATGGCGCCGGGGCCGATACAGCAATTCTCATTTTAGCCATAAACCTTTACCCTCAGCAGACAGTGTTGGGCGGGGAGCGGGGCCGGGTTGGCAAAAATGATCTGGAATTCCCCACCGGAGTAGACCATTTGCCCCTGACCCGCCATTACCCGAATAAATCCCCCGCAATCTTCCATCATTCCCGTCAGCAAAGGTCTAAAACGCGCACCCAAGAAGGGCTACGAAGGTGGATTCCGCCAGCTTTTTTTGTCAGCCCGGGGCCGCTCCCCACCCGGAGACTGATCTAATGGGAATAGGCAATGCAGGAGTGCCAGGCACCGGAATTACCCTATTTGGACGCTCAACTCCTGCCCAAAAACATGGGCAATGCGCTCAAGGGTTTTAACGGTTGGATTGGCTTTCCGGGGATTTTCCAAACGCTGGTATGCCTGATAGGAAAGCCCCAGTTTCCGGGCTATATCGGTCTGGCTTTGCTCCCCGCGCAGTTGGCGGAGCCGCAACGCCACGACTATGTGGTTTGCCACGGTAACCGGGTAACCGTCCTTGAACGATGGTGCAGGTATATCCCTGCCATGAGCGACATCGGATTCAAGACATCCGTCAAGAGCCTCTTTCGCCATGGCAAGGGCTTCTTCTTGGGAAAAACCTCCCGTTACAACATTGGTCATATCGGGGAACTGTGCAATAAACATATCACCGTCTTTAACAATCGTGCAATGATAAACCATCCAATACTCCTATATTCCGGCTTCTTTCAATTTGTCCATAACCTGCTTTGCCGTCATATCTACAAAATACAGCATTTATATTGTATTGTCAAAGGCAAATGATGCCTGATGGCGGCTACCGCCGAGCCACCCTACTAAATAGCAAACTCGCTGCTTGGGGAATTGATGAAACCCAGGGTAAGGCTGCTAAAGAGCAGGGGTTTTTCGTACATGGAAGCGTGGCCGCAGTCGGTCAGTATTACATGGTGGGCATTTTTAATTCCCCGCAGCATGGTTTCCTGTTCCCGCAGAGGAATTAAATAATCCTTTTCGGCGCTTACCACCAGGACCGGCATATCAAGCAAGGGCAATTGATCGATAACATTGAATTTTTCAGAACTATCGGTAAGCCGGACAAGCCGTTCCTTGACCCCGGCGCTTGTGAAGAAAGGAACAAGGATTTCTTTTCGTTTATCCATCCATGCCTTTTCCCGTTCGTAAAAAGCGTCCGAGTAGATCACCGGAATTGCTGCCAGGTAGTAGGCCAGTCCGCCCTCAAGTTTTGCGGCCTCGTTCCAGGCATGGCCTATGTCGGCTAACAGGGGGGCGGTACGGGCGGCCCCGTTGAACAGGGCCAGCCGCCGTACTTTTTGGGGAAAGCGCACCGCGTAACCAAGGCCCACCTCGGCGCCGTAGGAAATACCGCAGATATTTATGGTTTCAAGTTTCAGGGTATCAAGAAGGGCTCCCAGCAGGGCAATCTGGATTGAGTGATCGTAGGGGGCGCTCATCCGCGCGCTCTGTCCCTGATCAAAAAAATCAACCAGTATCAGTTGATTGTCCCGGGAAAAATTCTCAATGAAGAGAGCCCAGCTCCTGGTGGACATCATAATGCCGTTAAGCAGCAGGATGGGCTCTCCGGATCCGTAAGTCTCGTAGTAAACTTTTTTCCCCTGAAATTCGAATTCCGCCATTAGTAGGACCTCCTTCCGATAATGCCAAGATCCATGGATTGACGCATAAGGTCTTCCCGGAAATCCGGGTGGGCAAGGGCGACCAGGCGCTGGACCCGTTCACGGACATTGGTGCCCCGCAGTTCCGCTATGCCGTATTCGGTAACCACCCGGTCCACATCCATGCGGGAAAGGCTTACAATAGCGCCCTGGTTCAGGGTAGGTACGATCTTGCTGACCTTTTTGGGCTGCCCGTCTTTGTCCTTGATGGTTGCGGTAGAATAGAGGCAGATGTAGGATCTGCCGCCTTTGGAATTCTGGGCGCCGATGGCGGTATCCATCTGTCCGCCGGTACCGCTGATCTGTTTGGTACCGATGCTCTCGGACGCGCACTGGCCGGTGACGTCCACCTCCACCGAGGAATTGATCGACACCTGGTTGTCGTTAAGGCCGATGACATAGGGATCGTTCATGTACTCGCCGTTCAGCACGATGACCCCGGGGTTATCGTCCACAAAGTCGTACATTTGCCTGGTTCCGAAAACAAAGGTACAGGCCATTTTCCCCGGTTGTATTTTCTTCAGTTTGCCGGTTATTACTCCCGCGCGGAACAGTTTGCTCATCTCGCTGGTCAGCATTTCCGTGTGTACCCCCAGATCCTTTTTGTCATAAAGAGCTTTGGCTATGGCATTGGGCATTCCCCCAATGCCAAGCTGCAGGCAGTCGCCATCCCGAATTTCATCAGCCACCATTTTACCGATTTTATTATCCAGCTCGGTGGGTTCAGGATCGGGAACTTCCGGCAGGGGATAATTGGTTTCAATAAGATAATCAACATCGTTGATATGGACTTCCACGTCTCCAAAGGTCCGGGGCACATTGGGGTTGATTTCCAGAATAACCATATCAGCGTTTTCCCGGATGCCCCGTTCATAGGTTGCGGACAGGGATATGGACATATACCCGTGCTTATCAGGGGGGCTCGCGTTACAGATAAAGATATTTGTTTTAATATGCTCCCGGCGCTTCCACCCGGCGTTATGCAGATGGTTGGGAACATAGGAAACCGCGTCTATGGCATGGTTGCGCCTGAGCTGGGGCGTATAGAACCAGGAGTTCACATTTATTTTGCCGATGTAATCGGGATCGGTAAGGTACTTTCCTTCGGCCATGGGCAGACAGTTGGTGACCGTCACGTTTTTGACCCCTCGATCGATTATTTTATGGATGTCCATAAAATAATCATGAGCCTCCGCGGCGGCCATGCCGGTTACAATGTGATCGCCGTCCTTAACCAGGGACAGCGCCCGCTCAAGGCTGATAATTTTGCCGGAATAATCGTAACTCATAAAACCCCTTCCTCTTTAATTGTAATGCTTCCACCCGTATCCGGAGATCGCGGACGGAAGCTTCTGCTGTTTTACTTGCTCATTCTCGCGAGAAGTTCGTCAATAGACGCCATGGGATCAACATCGACAAAGGTTCCACCGGCGGCGGGACCCGAAGCGGGGGGCTGGTATCTTACGAACGAGAGGGCATCAAGGCCTATCCTGCTTCCGTCGGCGTAGTTAACTCCGCCTGATATGGCGATGGGAATACGGCCGCTCTCCATAGCTTCAAGGTAGTTCTGGGCAGTCAGGGCCTTGCCGGAGGCGTTAAGCCGCTCAATACCGGCGAGGAAATGCTTGAAGGCTATGTAGGAGCTCATGGAATAGGCGTTAGTCTTGTAAGACGCTTTTTCCGATGCGGGAATATAATTGGTATCCCAGTCTACAATTTTGCAATATTCCGCGTAGTCTTTCTGTCTTCTCGCGGCCTCGGCGCTTTCGGTTCCTTTTTCAGTGTATACAACCCAGGCGGCGCTGTAGATTGCCCCGGCGCCGGGGTTAATTGCCTCGGTGGGAATATTGGTGGGAGAAGCGTTGACGTAGGAGGTGATCGTCGGCTTGGGTCGGGCTACCGAGTTGGAGTAGGCGGCGGAATAAATGGCCTTAAAGTAGGCCTGGTTTCCCGCGGCGATAATCACATCCGCATCCTGGACAGCGGCGACCTGGGGAGAAATGGCAGCGGCGTCGGTGGAGCCGATGGGCTGATAAACGATGGTGGGTTTAACTCCCGCGGGGCGGGTGTCCCTGGCGGCCTGCTCTTCGATTCCCGCCTTCAGGCTCAGCCCGTCGTCAGCGGTAGAGTACACAACGCCGATTTTTTTGACGTTCTGGAAACTGGTAACAGCCCGAAGGTACATCAGCCGGCCTTCGGTCTTGTACAGGGGCTGGACGCCCATCATGTATCTCTGGCCTCCCTTGGCGGGTTCAAACATCTGGGCGCTGGAGCCGGTACCAAAATACACCGAGGGGATATTGCAGGTTTCAAGTTCATACTTGGCGGCGACTACATTCCAGGTTCCAAGGATCGCCACCAGGGCGAATACCTTGTCGTCGTTGATCAGTTTTTCGATATAGGTTTTGCCTGCCGCTCCGTCACCTTTATCGTCGTAAATGGTAAGTCTGATTTTTCTGCCCTTGAGTATATCCTGATACTCGGGAGCCTGGTTGACGTAATCCACGTAGGCATTGTAGAACTTGCCGTAGGGAACCCCTACCAGGGCGTAGGCGCCTTCCGAACAAATGGTCGCGCCGATGTGGATCTCATTGCTTGCCGCCTTGTCCTGTCCGCCGCCAGCGAACACAAAAGCCGGAATAAGGAGCAATGCCATAATCCCGTACAGTACATTTTTCTTCATAACTCTTCCTCCAAAAATATATTTAGGAACCTTTAAAGGTTTGCCTACTTTTTATTGCCCAGATAGGCATCGATCAAGCGTTGATCATGGATTAGATGTTTTGCTTCTCCCTCAATACTGATTCTTCCCAATTCCAGTACGATGGCGTAATCGGCTATCTTCAGGGTTTGCAGGGCGTTCTGTTCAACAATAAGGATCGTTGTGCCGGCCTCGCTTATTTCCTTGATACACTTGAAAATATTTTTAACGATGATCGGCGCCAGTCCGAGGGAAGGCTCGTCCAGAATCAGCATCTTGGGACTGGACATCAAGGCCCGGCTGATTGCCAGCATCTGCTGCTCGCCGCCGGAAAGGGTATTGGCTTGCTGCTTCCGCCGTTCCTTCAGCACCGGGAACATATTGTATACATACTCCTGATTCTCTGAAGCGGTTTTGGCCCCCGCATCCCGGTATCTTTTCACCAGACTATAAGTTCCTACTTTGAGGTTTTCCTCAACCGTAAGGCCGCTCAGAATCTGCCTTCCCTCGGGGGATTGGGAAATGCCGGATTTGGCGATGGAATAAATGCTTTTACCGGTTATGTTCCGCCCTTCAAATAATATTTCGCCGTCCCTGGGCCTTACAATGCCGGATATGGTTCTGAGCGTGGCGCTTTTGCCGGCGCCGTTAGCGCCCAGAATAGCCATAATGGCCCCTTTTTCCACATTAAAACTGATCCCTTTAACAGCCCTGATGGCGCCGTATTCAACAACAAGATTCTTTACTTCCAGAATATTGCTCATTATTCAACTCCCAAATAGGCTTCCTGAACTTCCTTGCTGTCCTGAATCTCCTTGGGAGTACCATAGGCAAGTTTTTTACCAAAGGAAATCGCGCAGATATGATCGCAGATATCCATAACCAGTCCCATGTCATGCTCAACCAGAAAAATGGTTGCCTCATATTCCCTGGAAATACGTTTGATGAGCAGGGTCAGTTCTTCGGTTTCTTTTTCATTTAAGCCCGCCGCAGGTTCGTCCAGGATGATCAGAGAAGCGTTTGCCATCAATGTCCGGGCAAGTTCAATTCTTTTCAGAACGCCATAGGGCATACCTACAGGGTATGCGTCTTTCAGATTCAGCAGATTCATTTCTTCCAGAATATGCAGGGCCTTTGCCTTTAATACTTCGTTTTCCCTTTTCAGCGCGGGGGTATAGAACATGTGGGAGAAGAATCCCGAATGATATTGGGTATGGGCGGCGATAAGCAGGTTTTCAAGCACCGTCAGCTCCGTTACCAGCTCAATGTTCTGGAAGGTCCGGACTATACCTGTTTTAATGATATTGTGAACCGCGTACTTATTGAGCCGCAGAGTTTCACCGTAACGGTCATTGAACCATATTTCGCCGCTGGTCGGCTTGTAGAACTGGGTTATGCAGTTGAATACCGTGGTCTTGCCCGCGCCGTTAGGCCCAATAAGGCCGAAGATTTCCCCTTTTTTAACGTCAAACGAAAGATTGTCCACCGCCTTGAGACCGCCGAAATACATACACAAAGCGTCCAGCCGCAGGGCAATGTCGGGAGGCAAATTTAAGGTGTGGGTTCTGGAGCCGGCGGCCAGGGCTTTCCGCTTTGCCACATTGAGTTTTTCATTGATAGCCGCGATTTTCTTTTCATTAGCCGCGGCAAATTCCGCGTGGTCCCTGTCCGCCTTTTCTTCCTCCGCGAGCTTGATGTTCTCCCGCTTTCCGGCCAGTTCCTGTTTCCGGTTTTCAAAAACCGCGGCGGCCTTTTCCCTGTCCCTTTGTTTTGCTTCTTCCTTTTGACAGAAAAGCTCCGCCTCTTTTTCGGTTATTCCCCGTTTTTCAGCTTCAAGCCCCTCTTCATAGTCCCGCAGTTTTTGCGCCGACCCGGGGGAAAGCTCCCCGGTAAGGTTGTTGTTTTCGTCAACAATACCTTCCTGCCGGCGCAGTGTCTGGCGGTATTCCCGGAATTTCAGGCGGTACTTTTTGTTCAGCGCCGCCGTTGTTTTCGCATAACGTTTTTCGAACAAATCCCGGGGACTTAAGACCGCGTCCTCAAGCCGGGAAAGTTCCTTGTCCGCCCGGCGGTCAAACAGGGCCAAGCGCTTTTCGATTTTGCGTTTAAGCCGTTCCCGGCGTATGGGAGGATACTGTTCCAGCATACCGGCCCTGAGGCCAAGTTTTTCCAGAGCGGCCGCGTAGAGCTGACCGGACAACTCATAAAATTGTTCTGTAATCATATTATTCATCTTTTCCAAACCGGTACTCTCTTTTCCTTATCTGCCAGGCTTTGACATTTGCGAACAGATTGACAAACAACTGAATAAGCCCACCCTTAAAAAACATGACCACCAGGATAATGAGGACGCCGGAGATAACGCTCATTACCCAGGAGTTATTCCGTAATAACTGAATGTCCTGGAAAAACAGGGGAGTAAGCCCAAAGATTATCAGTGCGCCAATGAGTATCCCCCAAATGGATTTGGCTCCCCCTACCAGGCACGCGGCAAGAATATTAAGGGAAAACATGATGGTCCACTGTACCGGGTCCGTGTATTGCCCGTAGATCATGTGCAGAGAACCGGCGATACCGGCATAGACGGTAGCCATGATAAAGGCCAGCAGCCGGTACTTTAACAGGCTTATCCCCATGGCCTGGGATGCGGATGTACTGTTCTTCATTGCCAGCATAGCCCTGCCGGTGGGGCTTGAAATAAGATTGCAGGTTAACAGCATAAGCAGCACCAGTATTACCGTAACAATATAGTAGAGCATGGTGATATTGGTTCTGATATGCAGCAGATTGGGGAGAATGTGGATATACCCTGTCCTCATGCCATTGGGGCCGCCGGTAAATTCCGCGTTGAGGAACACCTGCCCCAGAACTTCGGAAAGCCCCAGGGTAACAATGGCCAGGAATATACCTTCGATCCGGAGGGAAATGAAACCCACCGAAGCTCCCAGGATTATGGAAACCGCTATAACGATGAGTATTATCGAGAAGTAGGGAAGCTGAGTGTAGGTGTTCAGGAGAAAACCGGTAATGTAGGAACCAAGGCCCGCGAAACCTGCAGTTCCCAAACTTGAAAGCCCCGCATAACCCAGCAGGAAGCTGAAGCCCAAAGCTGCGATGGAATAAATCGCAGTCTGTCCCAGGGCCTTGGCAAAGGAATATTGAACCAACCCCGCCTTCTGCAGTACCTGAACCAATACCATGACAATTCCGAAGACGATAAAACCAAAGAATGGATGGCGGGTAATGCTCCTGGTTTTTTGCATGCTATACCTTCCTGATCATCTTTTTCCCGAATAGCCCGTTGGGGCGAACCAGGATGATCAGCATAATGATGATAAAACTGATGAGTCCCGCCCATTTGGGCGAAATAACCGCCGAATAATTGAGGAACAGGGGAATGAGCACACAGCCGGCAATAGGCGCCCAGAAACTGGAAACCCCGCCGAGGACACAGGCCAAAAACCCGTAAATCTGGACGGTTCCCATCATACCCGCGTTCAGGGACATTGCCGTTGAAGATGCGGCAATGGCGACAAAAAATCCCGCTATTCCCCAGGTAAAGCCGGTGATCAGCTTGGTATTTACCCCCATCATCTGGGCGACGGTTTCGTTGGAGGCGGTTGCCCGCAGGGCCATTCCCCATTTGGTAAACTTAAGCATGGAAAAAAGTATGCTTAATCCGGTGACGGCGATAATGACGCATATCAGGGCATGTTCGGTAATGTAGAGCCCCTGACCGAGAAAACTAAATTCAATATTGTCATAGGTGAATTTCGGAATGCTCGGAGTTCTGGTTGTTATGGTGATATAGATTACCGGCATTACCGTGTAGAAGATCATCATAAGGCCCATGGTGATCATCTGCCGCCCGTGGGCGTTGACCTGCCGTCCCTGGCGGATAATGAGGGCATCAATGATGAAGCCGAAACAGAATGCGATAAGCGCCCCCAGGGCGATGGCCAGGGCAAAGGGCATATTGTGATACAGAACAAAATTTGCCGTGAAGAAAGCGGAAAAGGTTCCCATCATTCCCTGGGCAAAATTAGTCGTAATGGAAGTACGGAAGATCAATACGATGCCGATAGTCGCCATCGAATAAATCGCGATGTTTTGCAAACTGTTTATAAAGGTCTGTAAAAATACCTGCATGCGGTATCAGCCCCACTGTATTAGATTTGCCGCCCATACGTAGCCAATTCCGGCGGCAAGAGTCACCACATTCGTTCCCGGCTTGATCTGTCCGCTTTTCAATCCCAGATGAATTGAAAGGATCTGATCGATCTGCCCCAAATGCCCATACTGTTCCAGATAGATAGACTGATCTTCCCGGAGGCCCAATTCCTTTAAAAGCGCCAGGTGGGCTGATTTTTTAAAGTGCAGAATGGCCAGAAAGCCAATGTCGCCGCGGGTCTTACCGCCCTTGCGGAGACTCTCGTCAATACATTTGTACCAGTTGGGCATACTTACTTCTTTAAGGCGATTTTTCATTTTCTCGGCGTCAAAGAGTGTGAGGGATCTATAGCCCGCTTCAATATTACCGCTGTTAAAAGGCTCGTTTATGCCGCCGATCTTTACCCCGGCGGTTCTTGACAGGGAACCGTCGGCGATAACGTGGGAACCAAGGACGATATTTTTCCCGTAGTTCTTTTTGAGGATCATCGCGCCCGCCCCTGCGGCGAGGTCATACATCATGGACATATCCTTGTCGGCGTAATCAACAAAATCTCCGTTGCGGTATCCGCCCACCACCATGACGGTTTTTATCTCCGGGTCCGCGATAAGCATATCCACCGCCATTTTAATCGCCGTACAGCAGGTACAGCAGCGGTTCTGCACATCAATGCCCCAGGCGTTAACCGCGCCGATCCTGTCCTGAATGTACAGGGCGGAAGTAGTAAGGGGATACTCCTTCCATTCCTCACCGATGCAGAGAATAACGTCGATCTCTTTGGGGTCCAGCCCGGTGTTTTTAAGGCAGTCCAGGGCCGCCCGGGCGCCCATTTCCTGGGTACCGTCATCGGGACCGGGAATGGGCTTGCTGATGATCCCCAGTTTTTCAATTACCGCTTCTTCGCTCCATACACCACCGGTGGCTTTGGAAATCTCGGCGGCGCTCATTCGTGTTTCCGGAATGTAGATACCGGTACCGACAATGCCTGCGTGATCCATTTTATAGCCTCATCCCACCGTTGGCGGAGATTAGCGTCCCGGTCACATAGGAGGCGTCATCGCTCGCCAGAAACAGCGCGACTTTGGCGATTTCTTCCGGCTGTCCCAGCCGCCCCAGCATCGTGCTCGCCGCGAACTTGTCCAGCAATTCCTGGGGAACGGTCTTGAGAATATCGGTCATGATATACCCCGGGGCGATGGCGTTACAGCGTACCGGTACGCCCTTGCGGGCAAACTCCTTGGCCCAGGTTTTTGCCATGCCGATAACCCCGGCCTTGGTAGCGGCGTAGTTAACCTGCCCGATGTTGCCGTATTCGCCGACTACGCTGGAAATATTGATGATGCTGCCGCCGCCGGAATCTTCCATGTGGGGACCAATAAAACGGGTCATGTTGAACACGCCCTTGAGGTTGACCGCGATTACCGCGTCCCACATCTCATCGGTCATTTTCCGGGTCATGCCATCCTTGGTAATCCCGGCGTTGTTTACCAGAATGTCGAGCTTCTTGTATTTTTCCACCGCGTATTCGGTGAATTTTTTACAGGCTTCCGCATCGGTAACGTTGAGTTTGTAAAATTCCACATCCCTGTAGATATTCTGGGGATCGCTCATATCGCAGGCTATCACCTTTGCACCGTTTTCCACGAACAGTTTTGCCATGGCCTCGCCTAATCCCCGGGCGCCGCCGGTTATTACCGCTGTCTTTCCTTGTAATCTCATCACAATTCCTCCTGTTATATGTTCCTGATGATAATAGCGGCGCCCATGCCGCCGCCGATACAGAGACTCGCCAGACCGTATTTGGCCCCGCGCTTTTTAAGTATATTAAGCAGCGTTACGGTGATCCGCGCTCCGCTGGCGCCCAGGGGATGCCCCAGGGCGATGGCGCCGCCGTTCACATTGCAACGGCTGATAATGGCCTCCTCGCTTTCCCCGTGATCCCGGGAAAGTTCCCTGATAACCCCCAGGCTCTGGGCGGCGAAGGCTTCGTTAAGTTCTATATACTCCATGTCGCCAAGCTTCATGCCCGCCCTTTTCAGGGCATTGCCGATGGCCGACACCGGACCCAGGCCCATGATCTTTGGATCAACTCCGCCCTGGCCCACGGCGATTATTTCCGCCCTTGGCTTTAAATTGAATTTCTGTACCGCTGCTTCCCCGGCAACAATGAAGAAACAGGCCCCGTCGTTTATTCCCGAAGAATTACCCGGAGTGACGGTTCCGTCGCTTTTGAAAGAGGTTTTAAGTTTTGCCAGTTTTTCGGGGTTGCTTGTCCGGTTGGGATATTCGTCGGTATCAAAGGTAAAGGCGTTTTTGCCATCCACCACATCAATGGGAATGATTTCGTCTTTGAATTCCCCGGCGTCCACCGCCTTAATTGCCTTTTGCTGGGAATTGAAGGCAAATGCATCCTGGGCTTCCCGGGAAATTTTGTGCATTTCCGCTACATTTTCCGCAGTTACACCCATGTGGTAGTGGTGAAAAGCGTCGGTGAGGCCATCGTAGAGCAGGTGATCCTGAACGGCGATTTCCCCCATTTTGATTCCCTGCCTGGTTTTAGCAGGGAGGATATAGGGAGCGTTGGACATGCTCTCAATGCCGCCGGCGATGATCATCCCCGCGTTTCCCGCCCGGATTTCCGCCACGGCATTCATAATTGCCTTAAGGCCGCTGCCGCAGAGTATGTTGAGGCTGTACGCGGGAACCTCCGCCGGAACACCACCGCCAATAGCCGCCTGACGGCCGACTCCCATGCCGGCGCCTGCCGAAAGTACGTTGCCCGCGATTACCTCATCAATGTCAGCGCCGGCTATGTTGTTTCTCTCCAACAGCGCCCTGATGACCGCGGAGCCGAGCTTCGGAGCTGTACAGCTTTTAAGGCTCCCCAGGAATGACCCGATAGGAGTTCTTAGGCCGTCAATGATATACGTTTTTTCCATAAAAACCGCCTGAATTTACTTGATTTATTCATGAACATTATTCATGTTTTAATAATATTATGGTTTATGGTATTTGTCAAACGTTTTTTTACTTTTTTTTAAAAAATTTAAGCTTGGAAAAGGCCCTTGTTTCGGGTATTATCCAGATTGAAGCCAGGAGGAATATAGTATGGACTACATCTTTTTTAACGATACTGCCCTGATAAAAGGGGTGAATCTTCCCAGATCCCAGGTAGGGTTCCGGAAAATGAGTGCGATCTGCGACGCCGCCGAGACCCTGTTCGACAAAAAGGGGTTTTATGACACCTCTATCGCGGATATATGCGGTCTCGCCAAGACTGCGGTAGGTACCTTTTATATATATTTTCAGGATAAACCCGCAATCTATAATTATTTAATCAGGAATTATTATGTGGTGATTAATAATTACCTAAACAAGCATATCGCGGACTGTAAAACCCGGTTTGAGGTGGAAAGGGAAGGGATCAAGGCTTTTATCCGTTTTGGCCATACCCATCCGCAGTGCTATAAGATAATCTGGGGTTCTTCCCATATCGATCCTGTGCTTTTTGAGGACTACTATACCCGGTTTGCGAAAAACTATATCGCCGCCCTGCGAAAATTCGGCACTGAGCTTATTGACGTGGATTATAGTACAGCGGCGTGGTTTCTTATGGGGGTCACCAATTTTATCTGCCTGAAGGCTATTTTTAACCACAAACGGCTTACGGAAAAAGGACTTGACACCCTGGTTGACGAAGTAATGAAGCTGCTTTCAAAAGGCCTGTTCCGCTAGGAGCCGCGGACACTTCGTGTCCGATCCTCCTGATTCCAGTTTCGCCATCTCCGCATTAAATTTCTGTATATGTTCTTCCATACTGCCATCACGAAAAATCAGTGAAGTCCCTGCAACAAAAATGTCCGCTCCGGCTTTCCGCATCCTGATGGCATTTTCCAGCGTTACGTTTCCGTCCACTTCAATTTGAACCGTATCAAAACCCCGGTCGTCAAGTAAACTGCGGAGCCGCCGAATTTTTTCCAGGGTTTGGTTCACCAGCTTTTGTCCTGCGTAGCCGGGGTTTACGGTCATGATAAGGATGGCGTCCACATCGGGAAAAATTTCTTCCACCATGGAGAGGGGCGTGGCGGGGTTGATGGCCGCCATGGGCTTTGCCCCCAGGGTGCGGATCTTTGCCAGTACCCGTTGTAAATGGCGGGTGGTCTCGGCATGAACCGAAATAAAATCCCCCGGCTGCGGGGTGAACCATTCCAGTTTATCATCGGGCTCCTCGATCATCAGGTGTATGTCCATGGGTAAATGGGAAAAGGCCCGCATCTGGCGAATCTCCGCCGTCCCCAGCATGATGTTGGGAACAAAGGAGCCATCCATCACATCCAGGTGAAGGTAGGGGATATGAAGCTTTTCAAAAAGACGGATGGTTTCCCCCAGGCGGAAAATATCCGCGCACATCATGGAAGGGGAGAGCTGGGCCGTTCCCATGTTACGCCCCCGGTTCTACCACGACCCGCATACCTGTGTGACCCTCCGCCGTTGCAAAGGCTTCGTTGATTTTGTCCAGGGGGAAGTGGTGGGAGATATAGGGCCGTATATCAGGCCGGCCCGCAGCAATAAGGTTGACGGCTTCCTGGTGGTGCCGGGGCAGGGAGCCGTGGGCGCCGCCGACAATGAGTTCCTTGTAGTGGATGATGTTCGTATCAATAGTAACGCTGCTCCCCGCGGGAAGGCCGCCGAAAAGATTTATCCGGGCGCGATTTTTTGCCATTTTGAGGGCGTCTATGTGGGATTGGGGGTTGGGGTTGGCGGTAAAGATCACATCCGCCCCCAGACCGTTTGTTTCTTCCATCACCCGGCTGACAGCATCCTCTTCACTTGAACAAATGTAGACATTGGCGTTGAATTTGCGGGCGGCTTCAAGCCGGGGCCGGGAACGCTGGATCACGATGACCTTTGATGCGCCGGACATATAGGCGATGGGGATGATCATGCAGCCGATAGGGCCGGCGCCGATGATGACCACCGTATCCCCCAGCCGGATATTGGTTAGTTCCACTGCGTTCAGGACGCAGGCCAGGGGTTCCGCCAGGGCAGCCTCGTCCCAGGACATGGTGTCGGGGATTTTATGGACCGGCCCGAAGTTCATCACCGTTTTATTGAGCAATACATATTCGGCAAAGCTTCCGGCAAACTGATAGCCCATGGCGTAGTTGATCTGACAATTATTGCCTATCCCCGCTTCACAGAAACTACATTCGCCGCAGGGAACATCGGCCCCTATGGCTACCCGATCCCCTTTTTTGACACGCCTTACGTTGGCTCCAACTTCAACCACCTCCCCGGCGGCCTCGTGACCCAGAATCTGGGGAGGCTTTACCCGTGAATTGCCATGGTGGAAGATGCGTATGTCGGAACCGCATACCGCACAGGCGTGGACTTTTACCAGAACGCTGTCGGCGTCCGGCTTTGGTGTGGGGACTTCCCGCACTTCCATTTTGTCTTTGTCAAGATACACTGCCGCTTTCATTTACTGCGCTCCTTTTACTACTCATTAATAAACATAATCTTTACCCAAAATTCGTTTCTGTTTTTTGCCAGCTCAAAGGCCCTGCCGCATTCGGCAAAGCTGAACCGGTGGGTGATAAGCGGGTCAAGCTGAAAGATTCCTTTTTTCATACAGTCAATCGCCAGGCGCCAGTCGTTGTGGAGATCGTTGTAGCTGGAATTCCAGGTGCCTTTTATAGAGAGCTGCTTGCGTAAAATTTCCCAGTAGGCCTTTTGCCCGATATCCATATTCTTTGCGGGGTTCCCCATAAGGACAACCTTGCCGAAATTCCTGGCGGATTTAAAACAAGCCTCCGCAGTGGCGCTGACCCCGGCAGCTTCCAGGGCCGCATCGGCCCCCCTGCCGCCGCTTATGTCTTTGATATACTCCGCCGGATCCACCGTTTTACTGTTAATTGCATGGGGAAAACCCAGCTTCCGGGCAAAATCCAGCTTGGCATTGTCCACATCCACCAACACCACTTCCCCTGCGCCCCAGCCTCGGGCAATTTGGGCCGCCAGAAGGCCGATGGTTCCCGCGCCGAAGATGGCCACCGTATCCCCCAGGCTGATACCCGCCTGGCTTAGTGCGTGGATGGCCACCGCGCAGGGCTCGCCCATGGCGGCATGTTCCATGCTCACCCCATTTGGGACGAGTACCAGGTTCCATTTTTTTACCGCAATATATTCGGCAAAGGCCCCGTCACGCCGGGAACCGTAGTAATCGTAACCGGAGCATTGGGGGTATTCGCCAATCTGGCAGGCCGCACAGGTAAAGCAGGGGAGGAGGGGGAAGACCGCCGCCGCCTTCCCCAAGAGGGCTTCATCACCGGGATTCACTTCGACAATCTCCCCGGCAAATTCGTGGCCCGGTATGGTGGGGAAATGGTAGGTTCCCTTTTCAAAGACCCGTGGAATATCGGAGCCGCAGATACCCGCAGCTTTTACCCGGAGCAGTACCTCATCCTTTTCCGGCGCCGGAACCGGGGCATCTTCATAGCGCAGATCCCCAATGGCGTGGAGATTGCAGCACATCATGGTTTTTTTGTTCATTCAGGTATGACCTCCCGGAAATAGTCAACGCTTGCTTTAAGGTCTTCGATGATGCGGAAATCCGTATCCCAATGTTCCCGGTGGGAAATCTCAAAGGCAAAGAGGGCATCGGTACAACCGCCCTTCTGAACCGCCTCCATAACCTTTTCACGGGTAATGATGCCGGTTTTATTCTGTTCCGTGGTAAAGGGCGCATGGTTCGACTTGTGGAGCACCGTCTGCTGTAGATGGATCACCGGGCTTAGGGCCGCAAGTTTTTCTATCCACGGGTAGGGGTCCCGCTGTGTTGGATGGGGCGCGTGGCCCACGTCAAGGCAGACCCTAAGGGGAACCCCGCAATGGGCATTAACCCTGTCCATCAGTTCTACTGTTTCTTCTATAGTATTCGCCATCTCCCGGGGCACACTCATGGGTTCAAAGATGAGGCACTCGTAGCCCTTCGCCTGGGCGTAAAAACTTAAATCCTGCCAGCCCTTTACCGCCTCGTCCAGGATGAATCTTCGTTTTTCTTCATTATTGTACGTATCAAAGGTCATAATGCCGAAATGGGAACCGGCGTTCTTTGCCCCGAAAACACTGCCGATGTCAAGGAAATGCTTAAACCAGGCGAGCCAGAACTTTCGGGCATCCTCATCGGGGTTCATCAGGTGGTTGACCCGGGTAAAGGCGCTGGTAAAAAGGCTTTCGATGCTGATGTCATATTCTTTGCAGGAAGCCTTAATCCCTTTGATCTGGTCTGTTACATACTCCTTTGGCCAAAAGGGGTTCAGGAGATCTGCCACAAACTGCACATAGCGGAGGCCCAGATCCTCCCGGACAATACGAGCCCAGACGTCGCTTTCGATGTATTTATTTATCGCAAATCCCAGATTGATTCCTAACCTAAATGACATAACTTAATACCTCTTAGTAAATATAGATTAGTTGATTTTATCTGTCAAGAGGAATAGGATAAAAAGGTGATTTACGATAAAAGGTTGGATCAATTCCAGGTTGGCCAGACGAATAAGTACAATGTCTTTCGCTGTCTCATCCGGGAAGGCCCCATCAACCGGGCGGCTATCGCAAAACGGCTGCATCTCTCCATTCCCACGGTCATGGCCATTGTGGACGAACTGTACGAAAAAAAGATGATCCGCTCCGCCGGAAAGATTGAAGCGGGGGTAGGCAAGCAGCCGGAGATTCTGGGTATAGAGCCGGAGCATTTTTTTTACGTTGGGGTTGATATAGGCCGGAGTACCCTCCGCATCGTGATACACAACGCCATCGGCACGGAGATCGCCGTGATGAACGAGTTTACCGGGGATACCTTTCCGGCAAAGGAATTTATCAGCCGGCTTCAGCTCAAGGTGGTCAATTTTATCGAAGTCCAGGGGATAGAAATTGCCAAGATTCTCGGGGTGGGCTTTGCCATGCCGGCGCTTATGGAGCAGGGGACCGGCAGGGTCATCTTTGCGCCGGACTTCGGTTGGACGGACATACCCCTCCAGGACTGGCTCCAGGGGGGGCTCCCCTATCCGGTGCTGGTGCGGAACTCTACCCAGGCCATGGGGGTGTACGAAAATTTTGTTACCGCCCTGGAGGAAAAGGGCGCCACCCTCTGTGTGAACCTGGGCTACGGCATAGGAGCCGCCATTATCATCGGAGAAGAATTATTGGAAGGAACCGGCGGCATAAGCGGGGAACTGGGACACTGCGTGGTTGACCGGAACGGCCCCCTCTGCAAATGCGGAAATTCCGGCTGTCTGGAAGCGGTAGCCTCCGGGGAAGCCATAGCCCACCAGGCCCAGACCATCATCTCCCACCACGCCCAGTCGAGGATCGCCGAACTCTGCCAGGGCAACATCACCCGCATTGACGCCAAAATGGTATTCGAGGCCGCCGAAGGGGGTGATGGCATGGCCCTGAAGATCCTCCAAACGGCGGCGGTGAACATCGGCATAGGGGTTTCCCTGGGGGTGAACATTCTGGACCCCAGCCGTGTGGTCCTCTGCGGGGGACTCATGCGGAATGGGCCCTGGTTTCTGGATATGATCCGTTCGTCTATGGAAGAACACCTGGTGGCCCGGTCCAGCCGCAGCCTCGTCGTCGCCGCCGGGGCCAGCGATGAATACAGCGCCGCCAAAGGTGCCGCCCGAATACTCATGAACACCCTCTGGGCAAGGCGGGAACTGCCGATTTAGACAGGTAATTATAGGTAGGGAAAATAAAATGAGCCATCAGGAAGCAATCGCAACCGGGATAAAATTGGAACAATTGGAATTGTTCAAGAAAAAAAAACGTCTTTCGTATCAAAAGGCGTCAACTATTTTTGACCGGTATCGTATTTGGGAGTTTGTGGATGAGGCATTTGAAGGGCTGCATGTGCAGGGGCCGCTGGCAACGTATGAGGATATAACGGCATACATCAAAAATACCGGAGGCAGCGTATGATAGTGGCTGCCGGGGATACAACTCTGTATCATGCGAGTTATACCGCAATTGAAAAAATTGACCTGGCGAAGTGCCGCAAGCGTAATGACTTTGGACAAGGTTTTTATCTGACTACCGACAAACAGCAAGCGATGCGATTTGTAAAAACTGCAATAAAGAAAACCGGAAAAAACCTTGATACGGGATTTGTAAATACCTATACGTTGAATATGGCGGGACTAAAGATATATGAATTTGTAACGACAAATCATGAATGGCTGCATTGTGTTTGCGATCATCGTCGATTTGATATTTCCGAACCACGCATTGCGGTATGGGATGCCTATGATATTTTAGCCGGTAAAATTGCAAATGATGATACCATGACCGTGATAAATATTTATATTGCCGGTGGATATGGAGACTATGGTTCCGAAAATGCGATACATACCGCTATAACCCTGCTGAAGCCGGAAAGACTGAAAGACCAGTTATGCATAAGGACACAAGGAGCGGTAGAAAAGTTACGGTTTGAGGGTTGTTTTGAGGTGCAGGTAAAATGAAACGAAAATATGACATGGCAGCAAAACTGACTATCCAAATGGTACTGGAAATTATGGCGAACCGGCATAGCTGGACAATCAATCAATCATTATCGTGCTGCTCCAAACTGCGGCTTTATGAAACATTAAGCGACAGCACGACAACATTTTGGATGGATAACCCCCATGACATTGCGGATTTATTTGATAAAGAACTAAGCGGCCAAAAATTGGAACCGGCTGATTTTTTCAAGTAGGGCATGTACCTGGTGGCCCGGTCCAACCGCAGCCTCGTCGTTGCCGCCGTCATATCGCTAATTCCTTTCGTATGCCCTCAAGAAAAGCCGCAACCTTTCCGGTATCATAATTTCCTTCCAATTCATCAAAGTCAGCGGCGGTAAGTGTCTGCAGGTTTTCAATATCAATTCTCAGGGACTGCTGAAGGGGCTTAAGAGTATCCCAATCATAATCAAAGGTATATACATAATCTGCCAGAGCTTTCAAAGGCTTTGCTTCATTTATAATGTAATTCCCATAGGCCGCCGTATAGGTTCCGGCCATTAAATCTTTCTGCGGTATCCGCGTATAGGAATAAACCGCAAACGGAGTTTTTATTTCACACGACGGCTTCAGGCTTACACTGGCAATTTCATATACAAATTCAGGTATCCAGCCGGAATCCCAAAGGGCGGTTTCAAAACTGATATAACTTTTGGGGACAAACAGGTTAGCCAATATATGCTCGTTAATCGCGGCAGTTCGGAATATCTTGTTCAGGGTATAAAAACCACGCCGAATTCTCTGAATATCACCGGAGGCAATGGCCCGGCTCATCTGGCAATACCGTACATGGTCATCCGGTTCCAGTTTTTTCACATCATCACTGGTAAATACCACCGGGAGCTTGTACTCAATTATAGAACGGGTTAGTCTTGTCATATACTACCTATCGGTTTCCGATAGTATTAAGTATAACCAAAAAGGCAGAATAGTCAACGGCGGGATAAACGCAAGGGTTTTCCAGCCCTTCCATAACTTTTTCTTAATTTTTTCACTTTTTTGCTTGACATATATAAATTTGTCCCCCTATACTACTTAAATAGGCTAACTTATACCTATGAAGTTATCCGGGGTAGGCAGGAGGGATGTTTTGAAACATAAGCCAAGATCAGGCGGGGATTTGTCCTTTGATTGTATCAGCTCGGTGATTCTTTTCCTTGCGCTCCTCGTAACTTTCTACCCGTTTATGTGGATGGTCCTGAACAGTTTCCGTACGACCCAGGAGATTTTCCAGCATTCCTTTGCAATGCCCAGCCATTTTGATTTTTCGGTATACGGTGATGCCTGGAGACAGGCGAATTTTTCGGCAACCTTCAAGAACAGTGTCATTGTAACGGTTGCCATTGTGGCAATCACCATCCTGTTTGGTTCCATGGCGGCCTTTGCCATCGCCCGGCTCAGGTTTCCGGGCCGCATAGTCCTGCACCGTTTGCTTTCATCGTCCATGATCATCTCGGGCCAGCTTATCCTTATTCCCCTGTTTTTTATAATCAGGAACCTCAAGCTTTACGACAATCTCCTGGCGGTTATTTTTTCATCCTCGGCGATCAGTATGCCCTTTGCGGTCGTATTCCTCCACTCGTTTTTCCGGGATATCCCAAACGAAATTGAGGAATCGACGGTGATGGATGGCTGCCCCAAGCGGATTTTTTACCTGCGCTTTGTCCTGCCGCTTTCAAAACCGGCGCTTGCTTCACTGTGCATATTCCAGTCACTGGCCGCCTGGAATGAATATTTATATTCACTTACCTTTTTGAAGACCGAATCTATCAGAACCATCCCCCTGCAGATGGTGAATTTCTTTGTTCTCTATCAGGCCGAGTGGCAGAAGCTCTTTGCCGCCTTGACCATAGCTGTGGTTCCCCTGCTTGTCCTGTATGGGGTGTCGCAGAAGTACTTTATCCGGGGCCTTACCGCCGGTGCGGTTAAGCAGTAGGGGGATTGAACATGATGAAAAAGAAACTTGGCGAAACCTATTCTCTGTTTTCCTATCTGTACCTTCTGCCGGCGGTGGCGTTGATGTTTGTCTTTGTGTTCCTGCCTTTGATCCAGAGTGTGGGATATTCGTTTTACCGCATACGGAACATGAAGCTCACCCAATTTGTGTGGTTTGAAAATTACAAAATACTGTTTGCCGACGGTATATTCTGGAATTCCATGCGGATTACCATACAGTGGGCATTTATGGCCGCCATAGTCCCCGGTTTTGTCGGGCTTATCCTCGCCCTGCTTCTGGAATTCAGAACAAAGAACATGGTGCTGTCGGGCATTACCCGGACGATACTCTTTATGCCCATGATGATGTCCGGGGTAGCGGTGGGGCTTCTCTGGTCCCTTATTTATAACCCCACCCTCGGCATCATTAACGGGCTGATGACGACACTCGGTCTGGCAAGCAACGCCAATCCGGTGAACCTTTTGGGGGACGGAAGAACCGCCCTGTTTGCCGCGTTCCTAACCACCGTGTGGCAGGGCTCGGGGCTTTCCATGGTAACCTTTTCCGCCGCCCTGCAGGGGGTAAGCAGCGATATTATCGAAGCGGGCATGATAGACGGGGCCAATAAATTCCAGCAGATACGGCATATCTCGATACCCAGCATAATCGGCAGTATTACTACGATTATTACGATAAATCTGATTGGCGGATTTAAAGCCTTTGACATACTTATGGTGTTGACCGGAGGAGGGCCCGGGACTTCCACCATGAGCACATCCCTCTACATGTACCGGCAGGGATTCTTCGCTTTGAAATTTGACTACGCTGCGGTCATGCAGGTTATGCTGTTTATCAGCGTAACCGTTTTTGTGGTAATCGTTAATTTTCTCTTAAACAAGGTTAATGAGAGGTACACCTGACGGCGAATGCCGCCGGGTTGGCCTTTTATTATATATTTTAACCGGAGGAGTGAAGTATGAAGAAGATCGGTATCATGGTGATGGTTTTGTGCCTAAGCGGCACGGCCATGCTGTCCGCGAACGGCGGTTCGCAAAGCGGAAGCGGTGGAAGCTCGGGAGGGCAGGTCACCCTTAAATTCTGGACTGATATGGCAGGGGAACGCAATCTGGAATATTTCCGGGCCTATGAAAAGACGCATCCGAATGTCAAGCTGGAAATTTCGGTGTACGAAGCGCAGGACTATAAAACCCAGTCCCGCCTTGCCCTTGTATCAGGAACAAAACCGGATGTCTGGCAGACCAATACGGGCACCTTCCTCGATCAGTTTATCGAGGCAGGCGGGTGTATGGATATTACCGGCAATATCAGCCAATACGGTTGGGATAAACGTCTGGGATCGAGTCTTGATGTAGGAAAGCGAAACGGGAAGCTCTACGCGATCCCCAATGGCGGCTTTTTTACCTGGCAAGCTCTGTATGCCAATAAAGACTTTTTCAGAAAGAACAACATCCCCTATCCCAAGACCGTTGATGAAATGATCAGTGTGGCAAAGCAGATCCGCGCTGCGGGTATGCAGCCCATCGCATTCGGAAATAAAGACGGGTGGCCGGGACAAATTATCCTCGGCGACTACATGGCCCAGATAGCAGATGCTGATTTCGCTGACAAGCTTAATTCAGGGGTTTACCATTGGGATAACAGGCCTGAAGTTAAAACCGCCTTTGAAACCCTGGCTAAACTTGCCCGGGGCGGCGCCTTTGTAGACGGGTACGCCACAAGCGATATGAACGCCAGCGGCATACAGACATGGCTTGCAGGCAAGGCGGCTTTCCTTTATGTCGGTACATGGTTCTATGGTGAGGATACTCAAAAAGGCCTTGATTTTGAAGTTGAGACAATCCCGCTGCCGCTTATCAATGCTTCTACCAAATTAAAATCAATCCAGCTCTATCCTGACCCTTGCGTTTTTGTTGACAAGGACACAAAGCATAAAAAAGAAGCGCTTGATTTCCTGGATTACCTTGTTCAGCAGGAATGGTATGAAGTTTACGCCGATCAGGCGAAATGCCTGACTCCGCATCCTGAGGCGAACAAGAAACTCGATGCTCCGGCCTGGCTTAAATCGGAAGCGATTATGAGCCAGATGAACCTGCCCATGTTTAATTACTGGACGACCCAGTTCCCTATGCCGGTTGAGGAAACCCTTGCCAACAATATCAAGATGGTGTTTGAAGGTTCAGTCACCGCGGATCAGGCCCTCAGGAACATTGAGCAGGAACACGCAAGAAACAGATAGCCAAAACATGTGAAGTTTTGGGACGGGGCGCTGCCTTGGTATTGTAAGGAGATACATCATGACATCGAACGAGAAGAAACAGCTTGTTGAAAAGGAGCTTGCCAAAAACGGCGGCGTCCTCCGCTTCGCGCCCTGCTGGGTGGCCCGTAACTTTATGCAGCCCGGCCGCAGGCTCAAGCTTGACCCCCGGGATTACTACGCCTACGGCGGGGCCAAGGGCGGCATTGATGAGCGCTGGTTCGCTTCAACCACCCCGGCGGATAACGCTGAGTTTACCATCGAAAATGAGGGCCTGAGTTTTGTGGCGGCCAACACCTCTGCGGGGGTGGAGAAAGTACTGTTCAAGGAAATTGTGGACATCATGGGCGACAAGATCATCGGTGAATACATGATGAACACCTATGGACGCTGGATGATGTTTTCCAAATTCTTTGACAACATGGGGCCCATCGCCCATCACGTCCATTTAAAGAATGAACACGCCGCCAATGTAAACATGCTGGGCAAGCCCGAGGGGTATTATTTCCCGCCGCAGCAAAACAATGTGAACAACAACTTTCCCCACACCTACTTTGGCCTTAACCCCGGGGTTACCAGGGATGATGTGATCAACTGCCTTAAAGCCTGGGCCGACCGGGGGGATAACAATATCCTTGATCTTGCCCGGGCCTACCGCCTGCAGGTCGGGACCGGCTGGGATGTACCCCCGGGGGTTCTCCACGCGCCGGGTTCCTTACTCACCTATGAACCTCAGCGTGCCAGCGATGTGTCCATCTTCTTCCAGTCCCAGGTTGAGGGGCGGCACAACGGACGGGATACCCTGGTGAAGGATGTGCCCAAGGATAAATACTACGACTACGAATACCTGTTCAGTATCCTGGACTGGAAACTCAATGTGGATACCAACTTCAAGGAAAACCATTTCCTGCTTCCAACCCCGGCGGGGGACGCGGCCGCGATGAAAGAGCAGGGCTGCAGCGAACAGTGGGTGGTCTACGGCTCCAGTCATTTCTGCGCCAAGGAGCTGACCGTATTCCCCGGGCGCAGTGTTACTATCACCGACGCCCAGGCCTACGGGCTCATCATGATGCAGGGATACGGAACGCTGAACAACGCGAAAATAGAAACCCCGGTGATGATCCGCTTTGGCGACCTGACCGCCGATGAATATTTTGTGACTGAGTCCGCCGCCAAGCAGGGGGTATGTATCACCAACAACAGTGAATGTGAAAACATCGTGATGCTCAAACACTTCGGCCCCGACAATCCCGATGCTGCCCATCTGGTAAAGCATTACAACGTATAAGGCGGTATGAAATGACGAAACCCTGGTACAAAGACAATTACCGCCGGAATCTGGTGGATATGCACATCGACGCATGGGATGGGGAGTTCCTTTCAAAGTTCGATCCGGAACAGTATTTTGCCTGTCTGCAAAAAGGCCGGATCACCAGCCCCATGATCTATACCCACTCCCATGTGGGCTGGTGTAACTGGCCGTCAAAATCCGGCGCCATGCACCCTGCCTTTAAGGGTGAGAACAAGATCAAACGGGTGTTTGATCTCTGCAGCCAGGCGGGGATGGATACGGTGGCCTACTACAGCCTGATCTACAACAACTGGGCCTACGATACCTATCCCGAATGGCGCATGATCGATATAGACGGCGTTCCTTCCCGTGGTATATCCGGGGGTTCCATGATGGGCGGCGGCGGCCGTTACGGGCTCCTCTGTCCCAACAATGCGGCGTACCGGGATTTTCTTAAAAAACAGTTCGCAGAATTGCTGTCGGAATACGAGTGCAAGGCGGTCTACCTGGATATGACCTTCTGGCCCATGATATGTTTCTGTCCAAGCTGCCGGGCCCGGTATAAAGAAGAAACCGGTAAGGCAATCCCGGAATATATCGACTGGACCGATCCCGAATGGCTCGCCTTCCAGGAGGCCCGTGAACGGTGGATGACCGAGTTTTCTTTTTTCGCCACCAGGGAACTTAAAGCGCTGAAACCGGCTGTTACCGTGGAACATCAGTCTTCCACCGCACCCCACCCCTGGACCTTTGGTGTGCGGAGCAGCGCCGTCGGGGCATCAGATTTTACCGGCGGCGATCTCTACGGGGGCTACGAACAGCAGTCCTTTGTCTGCAAACTCTATTATGACATAACCTGTGATCAGCCCTTTGAATATCAGACCTCCCGGTGCGATCCCGCGCTCTTTGACCATACCACCACAAAAAGTGCGGAGATGCTCAAGCTCCACGCCTACCTGACCTATGCCCACCACGGGGCCTTCTTTGTTATAGACGCCATCGATCCCCGCGGCACCATGAACAGCAAGATCTACGACACCATTGGAGAAGTGTTTTCAGAAACCATGGTCTACGAGCCCTTCTTTACCGGGGAGCTTGACGCCGATGTGTCCCTCTATTTCAGTTATGCCTCAAAGCTTGATTTGCGTAACAATAAACGTAAGCGGGCGATCCTCGGCCACGAGGGCAGCGGTGAAACATCCCGGCACCTTACATGCCTGCTTGGGGCGGAAAAGGCCCTGCGGAACGCCCATATTCCCTTCCGCATCAATACCGATAAATCCCTGGCCGCCCTTGATAAAAACAAAGTAGTAATACTGTCGGACCTTGTTTTTGTAAGCCGGGAAGAGGAAGATGCCCTGGTGGAATTTGTGGAACAGGGCGGCTCTCTCTACATGAGCGGCATTACCCCGGCAAAGTTGGTGAACCGTATCCTGGGGCTTACCATTACCGGCTTTACAGCGGAAACCGTTACCTATATGCGGCCCACGGCGGAGGGGCAGCAGTTTTTCTGTATGTACGATCCGGCAAACCCCATGACCATCTTTGATAAACAGGTTCTTGCCGGAAATGCGGGTCATAACCGCATCCTGGCCGCTATAACCCTGCCCTATACGGATCCAAAGGACTCAGGCAAATTTGCGTCCATCCACTCAAACCCTCCGGGGATCGACACCGAATACCCGGCCATTGTGTGCGGCTCCTTCGGCAAGGGGAAGGCCGTCTGGTCCGCCGCGCCCTTTGAGCAGAGTAACCAGACCGTACATAAGCAGGTGTTTACCAATTTAATCCAATACATCAGTCCCGGTAAACCTCAGATTAAATCTGATGCCCCGGCCCAGGTAGAATTTACTATCTTCCGGGATCAGGAAAAGAGGCTCCTCCAGCTTCACTGTGTAAACATTCAGGAACAGTTCCCCATGATACCCCTGCGCGGCTTTACGGTGGCAGTCCGTGTTGAAACTTCCCCCAGGCGGGTAGTACTTCTGCCCGCCATGCAGGATGTCCCCTTTACGGTACAAAACGGCTATGTTGAATTCCGTGTAGAGGATATTGCTATTTTCAGAATGTATCAGATCGAATGGTAGCGGAGCAGGGTACACGAATGGTGTTGTTGGGAATTGATGTTGGTTCAACCGGGTGTAAGGCGATAAGTTTCGATATAAATGGCGCCTTACTCAAGACGGCGTACCGGGCCTATCCTATGTACTATCCCCAGCAGGGGTATCGGGAACTTGACGGCGAACAGGTTTTTGCGGCGGTTTTGGAATGTATTGATGAATGCTGCGCCGACGGTATCGGCACCGAAGTAAGGGCCCTGGCAATTTCCGCCCAGGGGGAAGCCATGGTACCCATAGACCGGAACGGCACGGTTCTGGCTAATACCATGGTTACCTTCGACACCAGAAACACGGTTGAGACCGAATGGATACGGACCCATCTTGATGGCGGGTACATCACCAAAAGTACCGGCCTTCCCCTGCATACCATGTTCAGCCTGCCAAAACTGCTGTGGATCAAAAATCATCAACCAGATATTTATAACGCCGCCTGGAAGTTTCTCTGCTTTGCCGATTTTGTAGCCTACCGCTTAGGGGCCGAGCCGGTCATGGATCATGCGCTGGCTTCCCGGACCATGCTTTTCAATATTCCCCAGGGCAGATGGGATCAGGCGATTTTGACCGGCGCCGATATTGACGGCGACAAGCTGCCGGCACTGGCGCCCTGCGGCACACCGGTAGGAACCGTTCGGGATGAATACCGGCGGCGTTTCGGGTTTGCGCCGGGGGTGATTATTGCCGCGGGCGGCCATGATCAGATTTGCTGCGCCCTGGGCGCCGGCGTTGTGAGCGGCGGGGACGCCATGAATTCCATGGGAACCACCGATACGATCCTCTGTGTCGGCGATTCCTTCAATGCCGGTACCTTGCAGACTGAATACAATATTCCCTGCGGCAGCAGCGCTATTCCCGGCCTCTATGCCTGCCATTCATTCGTGCTCAGTACCGGATCGGTAATCCAGTGGTTCCGCAACACCTTTTGCGGCCCTGGTACGTCCTATGCGGCGCTGGATGCCGAAGCAGCGCAGCTCAACGCCCCCACGGGAATGTATCTGCTGCCCCATTTTTCCGGCTCCGGGACTCCTTCACTGGACAGTCTCTCCAGGGGTATCCTGGCGGGTCTGAGTATTGAAACCGGTAAAGCGGGAATCTACCGGGCCGTTCTGGAAGGTATCTGTTACGAACTTTTAGTAAACATACGCAACATGGAAAAGGCAGGAACTCCCATTAAACGGCTCAAGTGCATAGGCGGCGGTGCCAAGTCTGATTTTTACCTCCAGCTTAAAGCGGATATTACCGGAAAGTCCGTAGTAAAGCTGAGGGTAGAAGAAGCGGGCTGTCTGGGGGCGGCCTTGCTGGCAGGCATTGGGGCAGGTTCTATCAAAGATGTAACTGCGGTATTGAACACCTTTACAGCGGAGGAAAAAACTTTCCTGCCGGAAGAAGATGCACACCAAAAATATACCGGGTATTTTGAAAAATATCAGTCCCTCTACGGTATGTCCAAAACCTTGTTTGATTATGGAGATAGCAGAGGCTTCCCTGGCTAAAATGAGAATGCTGACGTCGATCCTCCGATCCTTGCCCTTCCCTGCAAAAAGTGATAGGATAATCCCACCATGAAAGAGATTGTAGGGAAAATAAAACTGACCGGAAAAACCGCCATTGTTACCGGGGGACACTCGGGCATAGGCCGGGGGATTGTGGAAGCCTTTGCCCAGGCGGGGGCGAAAAATATCGTCATCGCGGGGCGGCGGGAAGAGCTTGGTAAAAAAATCGCCGCCGAGGTTTCGTCCCAGCACGGGGGGGTAAACTGTGTTTTTTTCCGTACCGATGTTACCGTGGACCAGGACCGGCAGGCATTGGCGGATTTTACCCAATCGAATTTCGGCCGTGTTGATATTCTGGTAAACAATGCCGGGACGACCCATGTGGAAAGTATGGAGACGATCTCTTATGAAAATTATCGCAAGATTATGGACCTTAATCTGGATGCGGTATTTTTTATGTCCCAGGTTGTGGGCCGGATCATGATAGGGCAAAAAGGCGGCGTCATCATCAATATATCTTCCAATTCCGACCGGCTGGTCATGACTCCCCAAAAACAGGCGGTCTACAATGCCAGCAAAGCCGGGGTAAGTATGCTGACAAAATGCCTCGCCTATGAATGGGCGGAACACAATATCCGGGTCAACGCCATCTCGCCCGGTTATATACAAAGTGATATACTGCCCCAGGGCGTCCGCAAAGACGGTAAAAAATTTCACGAGGTCTGGACTGAAATGATCCCCATGGGCCGTTTCGGTTATGCGGAAGAAATCGGCGCCATCGCCCTTTTTGCCGCCAGCGACATCTGCCCATTCCTCAACGGAAGTGTTATTCTTGCCGATGGTGGATACCACTTAACCTGATACGGAGATACTAATGATAGTTGTTTTATCCAAAGGAATTTCGACCCACGACAAGGATATGATCCGCATATACCTTAAAGACCGGGGATTCAGCGCCCGGGATCAGATCCTGGGGGATGATGCCGTTATCGGCGCATCCGGCAAGGGTGTTGCGGACATTCGGGAACTGGGGCTGCTCCCCGGTGTTGAACGGGTGGCGGCGACTTCACGGCCCTACGAGCTGGCTTCCCGGGAAAGCCGGGTGGAAGATACCATTGTCACCGTGGGTACGCCGGGGCAGCAGGTTAAAATCGGCGGTTCCCGGATCACGGTGATCGCCGGTCCCTGCGCGGTGGAAAGTAAAAACCAGATCGCCGAAACTGCCGCTCTGGTGCGGGAATCCGGGGCGGTGATGCTGCGGGGCGGCGCCTACAAGCCCCGGACCAGCCCTTACGCTTTTCAGGGCCTTGGTATGGAGGGTCTGGAATACATGAAGGCCGCCGGGGAAGCCAACGGTATGCCTATTGTCACCGAAGTGGTGTCGCCGGAGCTGGCGGTCCAGATGAAGGACCTGACGGATATGTTTCAGATCGGCGCCCGGAATATGCAGAACTTCGAGCTGCTTAAAAAAGTCGGCTCCCTGGGAAAGCCGGTGCTCCTTAAGCGGGGGCCCTCGGCAACGATTGAAGAATGGCTTATGGCGGCGGAGTATCTGCTGGCCTCGGGTACCAAAGATGTGGTGCTCTGCGAGCGGGGCATCCGCACCTTTGAAACCTACACCCGCAATACGCTGGACATCTCCGCCATTCCGGTGGTCAAGGCCCTGTCCCATCTGCCGGTAATCGTGGACCCCAGCCACGCCGTGGGCATACGGGCGAAGGTGGCCCCTGCGGCGCTGGCCGCCATAGCGGCGGGGGCGAACGGCCTCACGGTGGAAGTCCACCCCCGGCCCGACGAGGCCCTTTCGGACGGCCCCCAGTCGCTGTACCCCGAACAATTTGAACGGCTCATGCGGGACATCGAAGCCCTGGCGCCGGTGGTGGGGAAAGAGCTGCTCCGCACCCCCCGGCCTCATTTAAGCGTGGAGTCCGCTGCGGTCATAAGTACCGGCCATTCTACGGGGCAGTCGGACAAGATTGCCTTCTCTGGTGAAAGCGGCGCCTATGCGGAACAGGCCCTGATGCGCGCCTTTGGGGAAGAAGCGCCCCGGCTTTCCGTCCCGTCTTTTACCGCCGTCTTCAACGCCGTGCTGGACGGTTCTGCCGCCGCCGGGGTAATCCCCGTGGAAAACAGCCTGGCCGGTTCTATTCACGAAAATTACGATCTTTTTTTACGCTACCCCGATATTGCCATGGTGGGGGAATTGAAACTGCGGATCGTTCACTGCCTCATCGCCGATGAGCGGGCGAACATCGACAACATCAGCATAGTCCGCAGTCATCCCCAGGGCTTTGCCCAATGTCAGGAATTTTTGGATAAACACCCCGGCTGGCAGTTAGAGCCCTATAACAATACCGCCGCCGCTGTAGCGTCCATTGCCCGTGAAGGGGCGGTTAAGGTAGCGGCCATTGCCTCCGAAGCGGCGGCCCAGGCTTTCGGCCTCAAGGTGCTGCGGGCGGGAATAGAAACCAACCCCTTAAACTACACCCGTTTTGTGATCATCTCCCGGCGGGGAGACGGCAAAGGGGAATTGACCGCGGCCCCGGTGCCCCCCAGCCTCGGTTCCGAAAAACCCAACAAGGCCTCGCTGGTATTTTCCGTCAACGACGAACCGGGCAGCCTTTTTGCCTGTCTGAAAATTTTAAGCGAGCGGGGCATCAACCTTTCAAAACTGGAATCCCGCCCCATCCACGGCCAGCCCTGGCGTTACCTTTTTTATGTTGATGTACACCTTCCGGCGGAAGGCCCCATCCCGCAAAATGCGAATCCCCGGTTCGATGTTAGTTTCGAAGGCGCCATTGAGGAGCTGAAAACAAAAACCGAGGACTTTTATTTTCTGGGGAACTATAGAGCGGCGGTGTAGTTACAACCCGGGGAATCACCTGCCGCTTTTCCTTCCCGGCGGCTAAAAAAGAGTAATGCGGCTTATATATTTTCCTATTATCCCTAAAATCGCTAAATGGAGAGGATAGTAAATATAGAAAAACCATTTCATTCCTTTCCATTTGCCCCGTTCGCCATTATAGCTATTAAGTATTGGTATAGCCAAAAATATAAAAAATTGTATTATCCCGTATATGGTATTTATAAATATCATATAAACAATTACATAGGTTGTTATCAAACCCATTAACCATAACATTTGTCTTTTGAAATTTCCGTGATTTTTTCCAATATAAAATATTGCCAGTGCCGCCGGTGTACTCCAATCCGCAATAAAAGCGCCAAAAAAGCATATTGTTATTATGATTTGTTTTAACCATCCTTTTGATATGTTTATTTTTTTAGCGTCAACAGCTAATGCTATTACTCCCAATAAATAAGCCCATATTACGCTTGTCTGGTCAAAAATACCCGTTTTAAACGGAATAAAATTATAATAAAAAGGAAGGCCCGAATCGATATTTTTTAAATTTCCGGGAGTTAATAAAAGTTTATATGCGAAATGTGAAAATATAGCAAGAATAAATAACCTGAATATATATTTTTTTATGTTTTTAGTATAATAGCAGCCTTCCGCAATAAAATAAATCATGATCGGGGCAGTAATTCTTCCAATAATATGCAGGATGATTACCCAATCTGTGCGAAAACCCGGGAAAAATGTCCATGCACAATGATCTATTGTCATTGCAATAATGGCCAGAAGTTTTATTTGGTTGGAGGTAATTCCATTGGAATTAGCTGCTTTCGATATATTCATACGTTTATTATATCCTTTTATAAAATTATGTCAATGTGAACACACCGGTGTGAACGCTCTGGTCCGGGTACCGGCTCATAATCTTACTCAGGGGCGATGTCGCCTTCGTCCAGGGGTTTTTCCAACAGTGTCAAATCGCGCATAAGGAGACGGCAGGTCCGGAGGAAGCGGCTGTAATACAGGCCGTCAACACAGCGGGCATCTATGGTAATACCCATCCTGATGATCTTTTGCATCTTTACTTCGTTGGATTCATCATCAAGGTAAGGTTCCGGTTTTTCTTTCCCTATGGTGATAAAAAAACCGCAATTCCCAAAATCAAAGAGGTGATGAAAAATATAATCAAGGTTGATGCTTTTCAGGTAAGACACAAAGAAACTCGAATGAAAGGGACTTATATCAAACAAAAACTTATCAGAAAGGAGACCGTGTTTGTCGGCGGTGATAAGGCAAAAAACAATGAAGCGCAGAATAAAGTGCGGCAGCTTTTCAAAGACGGGCATCGCCTTTTCCAGCGGGTCCACCGCATTTTGCAATACGGCAATATCAGTTTCCAGTTTGTTTTTGACTTCGGCGATGGTTTCAAACCCGGTAAAACGCACCTTCAGCACATCTTCATTTCCCGCGTCTTCTTTACGCATGGATTTTTTGACTATCATGGTCATATCGATGGAATTGCGCTCGTAAATACGGTCATTGATGATAAACCGGTTCAACCGGGGGTACATTTTGAATGTCCGCACCAAAATCGCCACGACAATGTGCAGATAATTGTATTTCTCGCCATCTGCCTTTTTTAATCTGATAAAGTCGTCAAAATCTTTTGCTTCGTGGGACACCGTATAATAACTGGCCGCCCCGGAACGGCGGCGCGGCGCAAATAAGGGCATAAGCCCCGCCACCACGCCTAAATTTTTCACCAGTTTCCCGTCTTTTCTTTTACCAAACATGGTTTTCCCAGCATGACAGAGAAGAGTAAAAAAAACAATGGCCCTTGTCTCTCTTCCGCCTTTCCGCTTATTCTGGATATTGCGCCTTGGCTTTTTTTGGAGTATAAAGAAGGATAGCCCATGGCCCATAAAAAAGACCTGTCTGAACGGGACATCATCACCAAATACATTCTCCCGGCAATTCTTGAAGCCGGCTGGGATATGGAAACCCAGGTGCGGGAAGAAGTCTACTTTACCGATGGTCGGATTTTTGTAAAGGGGAATAAAACCGTACGGGGAGAGCGGAAAAGGGCGGATATAATCCTCTACCATAAGCCGAACATTCCCATGGCGATTATTGAAGCGAAAGATAATAATCATTCCCTGGGCGTGGGGATGCAACAGGCCCTCAATTATACGCAAATTCTGGACATTCCCCTGGCGTATAGCTCCAATGGCGACGGTTTTCTTGAGCATGACCGTACGGTTCTGAATGACCGCACGATAACATCGGGCGCAACGGGTACAACCGAACGCCAACTATCACTGGATAATTTTCCTTCCCCCGCAGAACTTTGGCAAAAGTACAAAAAATACAAAGGTATAGAAACCACCGGGCAGGAAGCTATCTCGTCTTTCGATTATTATGTTGACGGTTCAGGCAGGGCGCCCCGGTACTATCAGCAAATAGCCGTTAACCGCACGGTGGAGGCCATCGCCAAAGGGCAAAACCGCATACTTCTGGTAATGGCGACAGGAACCGGCAAAACCTACACCGCCTTCCAGATTATTTATCGTCTGTGGAAAAGCGGAACCAAAAAGCGCATCCTGTTTCTCGCCGACCGCAACGCCCTGATCGACCAAACTAAGCGGGGCGACTTCAAGCACTTCCGGGACAAGATAACCGTGGTACGAAAAAAAGTAATCGACAAGGCATTTGAGATATATCTGGCCCTTTATCAGGGCCTTACCAATTACGATGAGGACAATGACGCATACAAACAATTCAGTCCCGATTTTTTTGATCTCATCGTGATTGACGAATGTCACCGGGGAAGCGCCGCCAGTGACAGCGCCTGGCGGAACATTCTGGACTATTTTTCAAAAGCCGCGCACATCGGTTTAACCGCTACCCCCAAGGAAACCAACGAGGTTTCTAATATCGAATACTTCGGCAAACCCCTTTATACCTACTCGCTCAAGCAGGGAATTGAGGACGGCTTTCTTGCCCCCTACAAGGTGCTGCGGGTCGGCCTGAATATAGATCTGGAAGGCTGGCGGCCTGACATGGAAGTCAGGGACAGTTACGGAGGCCCAGTTGAGGATCGTATCTACAACACCAAAGATTATGACCGCAATCTGGTGATCGATGAGCGGACAAAAATCGTCGCCAAGAAAGTCGCCGAATACCTTCACAAAACCGATCCGTATAATAAAACCATTGTCTTCTGCGTAGACATTGAACACGCCGAACGGATGCGGCAGGCCCTTGTCAACGAAAGCCCCGAAGAAGCCGGAAAGTCTGAAAAATATATCATGCGTATTACCGGTGATGACGATATCGGGAAAAAACAGCTTGACAACTTTATCAGTCCCGAAGAAATCTATCCGGTCATTGCCACCACTTCCAAGCTGATGACCACCGGCGTTGATGCCCAAACCTGCAAGCTCATCGTGCTGGATTCAAACATCAATTCCATGACCGAGTTCAAACAGATTATAGGCCGGGGAACCCGCATTAACGAGGAATACGGCAAACACTTTTTTACCATCATGGATTTCCGCAATGTAACAGACCTCTTTGCCGATCCGGATTTTGACGGAGACCCGGTTCAGATTAAACTGGTAGACGCAGAGTATGAATTAACCGAAGACGATATAAACCCCGAACAAGAAGAACCCATCATCGATCCTCTGACTGGGGAAGAACTTGATTTTGAAGATGATGTGAAGCAGGGGCAGGCCGGGCCGACTATTATTGGCGGCGGCGATATAGAAGACGGCCCCAGAGGAAAAGTCTATGTTTGCGGGGTTGATGTTTCGATCTTACATGAGCGCATACAACACCTGGACTCAAACGGAAAACTCATTACCGAAAGTTTGAAGGAATATACCAAAAAGGGACTGCTCCGGGAATTCCGCGGCCTTGACGATTTTCTTGTCAAGTGGAGTCAGGCTGAAAAAAAGAAAACCATTATTGAAGAGCTGGAACAGCACGGGGTCATCCTTGAAAATTTGATGGAAGAAGTGAAAAAAGACCTCGACGTTTTTGACCTTATCTGCCATGTGGCCTGGGACAAACCGGCATTGAGCCGCCGGGAGCGGGCCAACGGAGTGAAGAAACGGAATTATTTTGCCAAATACGGCGAAAAGGCCCAGGCGGTGCTGCTGGCCCTATTGGACAAATACGCCAGTGAAGGCATTGAAAACATTGAGGAACTTTCCGTCCTGAAAGTCGATCCCCTCAACACTTTCGGCACCCCACCGGAAATTATTGCGGCCTTTGGCGGCAAGGGAAATTACCTTAAAGCCATTCGGGAACTTGAAGCAGAACTTTACAAGGCGGCATAGATGAAAAATATCGGTAACATCATTAAAACCCTGCAAAATATTATGCGCAAGGATCAGGGCGTTTCAGGCGATGCCCAGCGCATAGAACAGCTTGGCTGGATGATTTCCCTCAAGATCATTGACGACAAAGACATGGAACTTGAACTGATCCACGACAATTATAAATCGATAATCCCCAAAAAACTGCAATGGCGCAATTGGGCCGCTGATGACGAAGGTATAACCGGCGACGAACTGCGGGAATTTATCGACCGTACCCTTTTCCCCGGCTTAAAATCTTTGAGCGTTACCGGAG
>BNUV01000025.1 GCA_025997615.1 Spirochaetia bacterium | reverse complement strand
GGTTCCACATATTGGTACCGCTTGCAGGAGTAGTGTAGGGAGGAGTATTGGCCACCTGGGTAACATCGGTAGTTCCCGCATAGGCGTCAACATTATCGAATGTGATGGTCCAACTGTAGAGACCCCCTTTGAATGCGAAACCAGGCGTTTGTTTGGCAGGGCTGCCGGTATCCAGTAAAGTATCCGTCCAGACGGTCATGGTTTTGCCGATCCGGTATTCGAGTTTTACCAGCCGGTCATTATCATCGGTGGTACCCTGAATAACGGTGTTGCCGTTTACCTTGGTCGGTAATGTCGGGGCCCTGATCAGCAGATCCGGCGCATCGGGATCGAAGGTAAAGACCTTTTCGATGATCCTGGTCCGCCCCGCATAATCTTCCGCAGTGATAGAGAAGGTGTATTCCCCGGCGGCAAGTTTCGTTGTGAGATTGGCCGGATCCTGCCAGGGCAGGGTGATCGTCCAGGTGGCGAAACGGTGGTCCGCATTTGCGGTTTGGCTGATTGTCCGCGTTGGATCAGACGGGGGGGTAAGGGCTCCCTGGTTCCAGGTTATTCCGGTCCAGGCAACCGGGGCGCCGCTGTTGGCTTTCACTATGGCGTTAAAGCTCTTGATGTCGTTAAGCTCCGTGCCGGTACCGCTTAAAACGATGTTGCCCGCCCCGTAGATGGTTTTTAAGGGGTTGGGGTTGGGGACGGCATTGAGGTTTATCGCCGGGTCACTCCAGTCGATAAAGAAGATCGCCTCATGCCAGCCGGTAACAGGGAAAGTGTTGCCTGTTTGATCCAGGGCTTTCATCTGGATGCGGTACTGCCCCTCCGTATTGGGAGGGCTGAGGCTCCAGTTAAAGGACGGGCTGCCTGCGGTAACGGTAACATTCGTCGCGGCGGTAACTTCCGCCCATGCGCCGGTCATATAGTTCCACTTGTCGATCCGGTACTGGATACCGTTGGCGGCCAGGCCCATATTGTCCGATGCGGAACCGTTGATGGTGGGGTTCTGGGTAATAAAGACCGTAGAGGGGTTGGCAACAGTATAGGGTCCGACATTCGCATTGCTGATGATAAGCGCCGGAGGAGACGTATCCTTGGTGAATTTCCACTCGGTAGTTGTTTTGTGCCCCGCGTCATCCTCGGCAATAATGGTTACGGTATAGTCCCCCTGATCTATGCTGTTGTAGAGGGTATTGTCAATAATGAAGCTCCAGTCCATTCTTTTCGTCTTGGGATTGGTCGTATCCAAAAGGTCCGTAACGACAGAACCTGTGGGGCTAAGATTTTCCAGAGACGAAACATTGCCAATCCGCTTGTAGAAGCTGGCGCTTACCGATTTAAGATTCGCATCGGTGGCAGTTCCCGCCAGGGTGATACCCGCACTCAACGTGCCGTATACATTGTTGCTAACAGCCACAGGAGTGGCGCTAACGGCGGACTGGGCGGGGGGCAGTCTGTCCAGTATAAAGTACCCCGTCTTCTCGCCCTTGCCGCTGCCTGCAGGAAGGGTATTGGCGTAGGTGTTCCCCAACTGGTCTTCGGCCCGGACCCAGAACTGGTGCCGGCCGTCGTTCAGGTGGTTGTTGTTGTAGTCCGTTCCCGGATCAGGCAGGGTGATAGTCCACCTGACGTTCTTGCCGCTGCTGCCGCTATCCAGGATGCCCGTCCGCCAGGCTCCGCCCGTGTCGGTGTCGAAATGGTAGGAGACGCCATTGGCCACCGGAGAATATTCGTCGCTGAAGCTGCCCTTTAGTACCGCAGTTCCCGCGCCGTTATCATCCGTAAGGATACTGATATTAGGATCCGTGATGCCAGGCACATCGGTAATGGTGGAGAAGTCAACGGAGGGCGCTTCGGTGTCCTTGGTAAATAACTTCTGGGCGGAATGACTGTTTCCCGCCTTGTCCACCGCATCGATCCTGATGGTGTGGGGCCCCTGAGCCAAAGCGGTGAAAAGGCCGGATGGGATGTCCAGGCTCCAGGTCCAGTTGGGTGTGGAAGCTCCGGCTGTTATATAACCTTCATAGTTTATACCGCTGTCGATACCACCGTTGTCTATGGTCCACTTGACCTTCGGAGTTCCAGAACCGGGGTTCTGGATGTCGTCCAGATTAGCCTCGGTTGCGGTGCCGGTGACAGCGGAAGCTCCGGTGGGAGCTGTCCTGAATATCATATCCGCAGCGGAGCTAAAGGCCACCACCGGTGCGACCGTGTCCCGGGTAAAGGTTAAGACATAATAACCGGGGGCGGAAGCGGAGTTATATGGGGGAGTATTGAAGGGTGGAATAGTGTTATATGCAGTAGTGTAAGTCGGTGGTGTATTGCTCACCACAGGCTGGCCCGTTCCCAGTTTTGAGGCCGGGTGATCTTCCGCCTGTATCCTGATGTTGTACGTACCATCGGTATTCAGGCCGGCGATACCGGAGAGGGCCTTGTTGAGGTTGTACTCCTTTGCGGGAGTGGGGAGGGTTATGGTTTCTATAGCTACCCATGTGCTTGGCGGGCCTTCCAGCTCGATCACTATTTTGGCGATGTTGTCATCGTCCGTTATTTTTCCCACCAGATTACCCGCGGAAGATACATAGGAACCGGGCAGGGGGCTGGTTATCTCTACCACCGGTATGTCGGTACTTTGATCCACCTTGATATACCGTTTGTCCAATTTCTCATTACCCGCCTTGTCCCGGGCTCTCACATAAAGGGTGTAGTTCCCATCGGGAATGGCGGGGCTTGCAAAACTGCCGGTCCCTATGGTGTTTATCAATTCACTTAAGGAGCCTGTGTCCTTCGTTCCGGCGGCGTAGATAATTCTTCCTCCGATGGTTCCGCCCACGGTGGTGCTGTCGCCCCAGGCCGGTTCCGTATCGGGATCGGTCGTGGCCTGTGTCCGTTCTACGAGCCACCACTCGACGCCGGGGCTGCTGTTAAGGCCGTAGGTATCGGAGGCGGAGGCGGTAAAGCGGGTTACCCCGTTTACCGTGTAGAGGTCTTTACCGGCCACGGTGTTCTCCGTTACCGAGGCGGCGGTGATATTGGCAATAGATACATCCGGGGGGGTGGTATCCACGATAACGGTGAATTCGGGATAGGTTTTTACCTTACCCACAAAGTCGGTAACGGTGATCCGGTAGGTATAGGCCCCGTCATCGGCGTGGCTAATGGTGTTAACAGGTACGGTAAGGGTTACCTTTACATCGGTGATCCGGGTGGGCGATGCATTGGTGGGGTCAGAGAGAGAATTCTGTGGAATGGGATTATCGGGCACTGTTACAGAGGTGGTGGTATAACCCGATGCGGTTTGATTGGCCACATTGTTGATAGTTCCATGACGGCTAACCGTGGCATTTGAAGCCAGGGCGGATACACCGTTTTTCTCCACCACCACGGACCTGAGGGCAAAGGTGTCCACCGCAGTAAAGGTGATCGTGTAGGTGTCGGCGGCATAATAGCTCACGCCATCAGGTTTCACTTTGCCGGTAAAGGGATCCGATGCCCCGCCGATAGTTACCATCTTGTTCAGGTTAAGGTCATCGTGGCCCGCCGGCGGAACACCACCGGTAGAAGAGTGAGTGGAGCTGGGATACGTGTAACCGCGGTCCCAAACCAGTTCGGGATCTTTAAGGTCGATAAAGACCCCCCGGGTACCGATTTCGGGCTTTTTCCCGCCGTCCGGTCCGGCAGCAGCGTTTGTCCGCCATGTGGCGATATTACTTGGAGTAGGCCAGTTATCTAAGGCCGGACTATCCGTAGTAACAGCGCTCAGGTTACCCGCCTGATCACGGGCAATCACATGGAGGAAGACATTCCCTTCGGTTCCTACATCCAGGCCGGTAATCGAGACATTCCATTCGTCCCCGCCGGCGCTGACCCGGTGCCAGGGGCTGCCGGTTTGGGTAACACCATCCAGCGTGCCTAAGGTATTTATGGTCGTCTGCGCAGGAGGAGTGGAAGTATTCGTAGTGGTCCAGTAAACATGGGTGATGGGGCTCCGGCCATCCTGATCCCAGACCTTGCCGGTGGCGGAGAAGCTGGGGCTGGTAATATAGGGATCTACCACCGTGGTCTGAATCACCGGGCCTTTGGTGTCCACTATCACGGTAAAGGCCGGATATTCCAGCTTCCTGCCTACAAAGTCGGTAACGGTGATCTTGTATTCATAGGTACCGTCCGCCAGGGTTTCGTTAAGTGTTACCTTTACATCGGTGATACGGGTAGGCGATGCATTGGCGGGGTCGGAGAGAGACTGCCGTGCAGTAACTTCATCGGGCACCGTTACAGAGGTGGTGGTATAACCCGATGCGGTTTGATTGTCCGTACCCCCGATAGTTCCATGGCGGTCAACCGTGGCAGCGGAAGCCAGGGGCCGGGGAGCAGGAGTACCACCATCTTTGGCCCGCATTACCTCTACGCTTCTCAGGGCATAGGTGTCCAGGGCGGTAAAGGTAATGTTGAAATTATCCTTGGCGTAATAGAACCCGCCGGCCTGCGGGAGGTTGATACCAAGGCCTGCCAGTTTAACTGCCGAGGGGTTCTGGCTTAAACTCAGATCGTTGGAGCCGGGAGGGTTGGACCCGGTATACGTGTAACCAGGATTCCAGATGAGGTCCGGATCATTCTTATCAACGTAAATTCCTGCCAGGCCGACTTCCGGCGTGGTACCCTGGTTGTAACCAGTCGAATTATCGGTACCGGCCCAGTTATTATGATTAGCGTTGGCAGCAACGGTACTCAGGCGGCCCGAGGCGTCCCGGGCTATGACATAGAGGTTCTGGGCGCCTTCGTCGCTCAGATTTATCCCCGAAATGTTGGCCTGCCATTCCACATTGTCGTAGGTATCTTTGCCGATAATGACGGCCTTTTTCCAGAGGCTGGCACCATTGGGTTCGCCGTTATCCAGAATAGTGCTCGTATCCAGAGATGGAATGGCGGTGGGGCTCGTCTGGTAGTACACATGGGTAATGGGGCTCCGGTCATGCGGGTCCCGGACCTTTCCGTTAACGGTGAAACTGGAGATGGTGATAAAGGCCGGGGCGCTGATACTGCGGATTACCGGGGGCTGTCTGTCTACCACCACGGTGAACTCGTATTCCCCATAAGTACCCACAAAGTCGGTAGTGGTGATTTCGTAGATATAGGTCCCGTCCGAAAGGCCGGTCTCGTCGAGGACCACCTCAAGGTCGGTGATAAGTACCGGGGATACTGCATTGGGGTGCGAAATGGAAACTGCGTTGTCCGCAGGGTTGGAACCGGGGGTACTATCTGCTGTGGGAGCAATATAAGTGGTGCTTATGGTCGAGCTGTTGTTTTTGTAATTCAGGGCAGCGCCGCTGCTTAAAGGCCGATCAACGCCTCCCCCCTCCACCTTTACGTTCCGCAGGGCATAGGTGTCCCTGGCGGTAAAGGTCAGCGTAAAGCCGCCCTGTACATGGTAGTATCCGGTTTGGGGATCTTTCTTCACGGTCGTTCCGCCAAAAGCGGCTTCTGACAGGGTGGGTTGAGAGGATGAACCCCAGACAACAAACGGTTTCTGCCGGTCATAGTAGAATTCGGCGGTGCCGATGTCGCCGTCACCATCCGGGATAGTGGCGCCCGGCCCGGGAGTGCCGGTCCAGTTTTGCTTATCCCCCGCAGTGCTGCTCAGGTTGCCCGCTGCGTCCCGGGCCACCACATGGAGGTAGTACCTCCCCTCATCCGACAAGGCCGGTACATTGGTGGGAGAGATCGTGACGCTCCAGTCTTCCCCGCCGACGGCGCCCTTCTGCCAGGGGCTGGGAGGATTATCCGGATCGGTGATGGTCAAACCGGACGCGCTGCTTGAAGTGGTTACCTGCCAATAAATATGGGTAATGGTACTCAGGTCGAGCCGGTCTTTAACTTTACCGGTAACGGTAAAATTGTTGCTGGTTAGGTGAGAATCCAGATTGATGGTCCGGATTACCGGTTTTCCGGTATCGAGTTTGAAGATGTACTTTTTCTCGGTCGGCTGTCCGGCCCTGTCGTAGGTGATAACCGTATACTCGTAGTCCCCCTGCTGCATACCAGTCCATTTAGTTAGGTTAGTCGGATCAGAAGGATCCCGGGGCAGGTTAGCGATAGGCCGGGAAATCGATAAGGTAGGGGGGGAGTTGAGGTCAACATTTTCAATAACGACCGGAGTCCCAAACGGGTTGGTGCTCGCGGCCCTGTAAGCCTGGGTAATGACCAGTTTGGAAAGGCCCACCGTATCTTCCGCAACCACAGTCAGGGGGAAGGAGTAGGTCGCATTATTGAGCAGCCCTTCGGTAAGGTTTTCGCCGGTGTTGGTGTCTTTCGCCCGCAGTGCCGGGGGGGTTTTGTCGATGACAAACCAAACCTGTCCGCCGGACCCGTTTAACTCACTTTCTCTCGCGGCGTGAGGCGGGGTAAAGCCGATATTTTTCTGGGTATCTGAATCTTTCACCTTGAGGGTGAAGTAGTATATCCCCTCATCCAGATTCGTCAGGCTATAATTAAAATTCACCGTTTTGCGGCCATTGGAACCGGTTGGAGTGGCCGACGTTAACGACGGCAGGGGGGGAGTCAATGGAACAGCGTTGCCGCTGCCAGCGAATATCTTGAGATCCAATGATGATGATGATGTATCAACACCGTCGTCATCGCTCAGGGTTGCGGTGATCGCAGCGCTGCCGCTCATCCAGTTCTGCAGTATGGGTATGGATATGGAGCTGCCGGCAATCGTTTCGGTTTTAACGGCGTTCATCACCGTACTGTTATGTATGGTCTCAAGGGGCTGCTGCATAGTGATCTTCGGGAAGTCATTCTGCTGTTCCACATGAATTTCGCAGACCGTTCCGCCTATATTGCCGGCTTTGTCTTTGGCCATGATGTAGAGGTAGTATTCTTTAGTTGTCCCGGGGGTGGGGGCATAGATTTCCGAGCCGATATTGAGGGTGTCAAAATGCCTGGGGCCGGATGGTAAAATGGTGATAGAGGAGTTGTATAGAGTTTCGTAGTTGGTTTGCAACACCGGGTTTGCTGATTTATCCTGTACCAGGTACTTGATGGCCCGGTCGGTGCCTTCGGAGGCGAAACCGGTGGCCCCCGCCTCGGCGCTCCAATTGACGTTGATATGACCGTTTACGTCATAGATGGTAGGTGCGCCCGGGGCGGTGGTTTCCTGCGTATTCGGCGATACAGAAGAAATATCCACCTTCGGAGCTATGGTGTTTACCCGCACCGTGAAGCTTTTTTCGGTAAAGAGCGTAGGATCGCCCTGAGGATATACCTTGACAGTAAATTCATACTCACTATCATCGTTGAAGGTGTAATTCCCCCCGCCTACCTTTTCATAGCTCGTTCCAACGCCGATGGGCTTGCTCAAGAACAGGTATTCCTGGACATCAACGTTGCTGTTGTTCTTTACCCAGCGGGAATCCGGCGGAGGGTAGGAGCTGGCGTTTTTGTTATAGTCAGCCGCATGATCCTGATCCCAGACCAGTTTCTCCCGGGCACTTCCGGGACTTGACCGGTTGGTTACCCAGAGTTCGGCAATGAGGGTATTGCCGCCTTGATAGGTCCGGGCTTCAATCCTAAAGGGATCTTTGGTATATTTCTGCACGTTCGCCGGTTCCTGCTTAAAGGACGATGATGTAACCCCCGTAGTATCCGGCAAGGGCAGGCTGGGGAACGCGGTGAGGTCTTTGTCAAAATAGAGATCCACCACCGGCGGCCCTTCGGCGACGATGAGGAAGATTTCGGCGGCGGGTTTGTCCAGGGGGGGCCAGATGCTTTCTTTGCGGTTTACCCCGGTTCCCGTGTCGGAGGCCCATATCCGGAACTTGTAAGGGAGGCCCGAGGCCCTCTTTTGCAAGGGATTTATTCCCGATTGACGGTTGGTGGTACCACTGACCAGGAAGTACCGGAACGAAATGGCGCGGGTTCCATAGCCTTCATCCAGGTTATGACCGGCCCAGCCGGTTCTGCCGATGTATTCATCCATGGACTGCCAGTCTGCAGGCTCCGCCCCGTCATCGGGGTGCCAGAACCTGATTTTGGGGGTAGGAGCCCCTACTCCCTGGGCGTCAAAGACAGAGCCGATAAGATCGGAGCCCACATAAATTTGAGGTATGCCTATCACGCTGCCGTCGCCATAATTGTAGTAGCTCCCATCGTCGCCAATCTTCGTGTAAAAATCCTTCGGCAGGAGGGGCACATTGATTGAGATTTCCGGAGGGTTGTTTTTAACGGTATAGATCAAAATTTCCGAGGTGATAATCTTTCCCGACTCATCGGTAACGGTAAAAAGCACCAGAAGATCGCCGTCATCTATGGCGTTGCCGTTGATCTTGGAGCTGCCGGTGGTATTAAGGAAGTATTCCCAGGTACCCTCGACCTTGTCCCCTGACGCCATGGTCATGGACCGCCTGTCCCAGGGCTCCGATTCCAGCCGCCTTAGGCTTATATCCACCTTGGCGACCCCTTTGTCGTCCCAGGCTTTAAGGGCGAAACGGAAATTATTGCCTTTAATATAGGCGCCGGGCTCGGGTTCTACCACCTCAAGCTCGGGTGCGGTTATATCGACCCGGGGTCCCAGTCCTGAATCAAAGGGACTTTCGCAGGAAATAAATATGCTGATTAAACCGAGGATTAATCCAATTTTCTTAATGATTTTTGTACTCATTATATGATCTCCTTAAGCTTACCGTCAAAAATAATAATAACACATATCGGCATTAAATGCACTAGAACGCTATTAAAAAGCCATTTTTTTGTAAAAAACCGGAATTATAGAGCTTGCCCTGCCGGGCCGGGGCTGGTAGACTTTGGACTTATGCGCGGTGGAAAAAAGTCCGGTTTCAGGCGGTTCAGGGTCCTTGCGGCGGTGGTTTTAGGGCTTATTCTTGGGGCCGGCCTCTATGCCCTGTTTCGGCCCCGGCCGGTCTGGTATGTGGAGGCCCCCTATGCGGCCCTCTGGCGGCAAATGACGGCTTCTTCGTCCCTGCCCCAATCCTGGCGGATAATCACCTTTGAAAACGATCCGGCAGGGAAGCCTTCCCGCCCTCTGCCCCAACGGTTTTACGGTTTCCGTATCACCGCGAATTCCGGGACCGGCGCCGGGATGGCCCCCCGGGGGATCACCGCCCTTTACCCCATGCTTTCCCAGGCCGGGGAATACCGGGGAGCCCTGGCGCTGGCGGTAAATCCCTGGATGGTTTTCCGGCGGCGTACCGATCCGCCCCTGAGCCGGTCCCGGGCGGAAACTGCCGAAGGGGAAGGCGTCCTGTTTATCCCCGGGAAGGACCGGTACGCGGCGGCGGCCTGGACCGCGCAGCTGCTCCAGGAACAGCCCGGAGTTTTCCCCCCGGCGGGGGATCTCTGGGTGGAAACGGCGGAAAGCCTCTTCCGGGGATCGCTGTTTCAGCGGGGGGCTCTTACCTATGGCTGGGCAGATATCTGGTCAAGGCTGGACGATGTTTCTCCTTCCTGGGTATACGCTCCCCTGAGCAGGGTGGAGGACCTTCCCGGTTACCGGACGAGCCTTTGGGAGGCGGACCGGTTTCCGGAAAAAGACGGCTGGAACGAATTCGGCCTTCAGGCCCAAATCCTCTGGGCGATCCCCTTTGGCAATGAGAAAAACACCCCTTCCCGGGCAAAGCGGCTCGGGGATCCCCTGCCCTGGCTGCGGGATGCCGGGACCCAAACTGCTATTGCCGATGCCCTGGGCTGGATTCCCGCCCACCGGCAGGGTAAACCCTACAACCCCATCGCCCATTCCGCCCAGTTGGCATGGTTAAGCAGCTCCTATATCTGGGAGGCGGAGCTTCCCCAGGGAACCGGCGATTGGTAAAGACGCATTTCAGCCCCGGGGTGTTTCCTTCATCAACAGCTTCCCCATGATCGCCGCCAAACTCTGCTGAAACACAATGCCCAGAATCGCCGGGAAGGCCGCCGCCGGGGGGAAATAGTCGATGGCGATGGTAGTGGCGGCGGTGATGTTACGCAATCCGGTGGCAAAAAAGAGGGCGGCCCGGCGGCTCTCGTCAAGCTTTCCTAAAACGCCGATGAGTTTGGCGCAGAAAAATCCCAGCGCACTGAAAAGGATGCAGAAAATTCCTATAATCCAGATTTTGGGATCATCAATATGAACCTGATGAGCCACCGCCGAAGCGTTAGCGGCGATTACCAGTGACAAAAGAATTTTCGACAGGGGGTTAAGGTAAGGGCAGATGAGGGAAGGGATTTTCCCGCCGCTGGTTTCGTTCAGGAGAACGCCGACAACGGTAGGGGCCACCACCATAAACACCAGCGACAGCGCCATGCCGGTAAAGTCCATGGTGATTTTCGTCCCCACCAGCAGGGACACGGTGCCGGGCATTACCAAAGGGGCGGCGATGGTGTCCAGCAGAATCAGGGCCAGGCTCAGGGCCGGGTCCCCCCGGAAAATCGACACCCAGATAAAACCCGAAACCGCCGTGGGGGCCGAGTAGAGGAGGACATAACCTGAGATCGTGTCGGTATCGCCCCGGAAAACAAGGGATGAAAAAAGAAAAGCCGCTGCGGGCATCACGATATGGGCGGTAAAAAAGAAAAGCGCTATGGGCAGGGGCCGTTTCAGGACGCCGCCCAGGTCCCGGGCCTTCAGTTTAAGGGCCCCCGAAAGGGTTATGGCGGCGAAAAACCACGAAATCAGGGGCCGCAGCAGGATAAAAAAACCGGGCAAGAGAAACCCCATCACAATGCCCAGGGGCGTGATGACCGGCATCATCCGTTCCAGCTGCTTATTCACCCGATCAAGTGTCATGGATATACTATAGCTCATAGTTATTATTTTGTTATACTTGGCGGGATGCAAATGATTGCCGTTACTGCCGAAAATGCCGAATACCAGATCATCCGGGCCCTCAAACTGAACCGGGCCAAACGGAACCAAACAGGCGAAGTTTTTATCGAAGGAACCGAGGGGATCAAACAGGCCCATTCCGCCGGTCTCAAGTTCACCCGGATCATCAGCGTTATTGATGGCGATGGTGATGGGCCCCTTTCCGGCTGGGCAAAGGCCCTCATAACTTCCCACGGGGAGACCCGTATCATCGGGATGCCCCAGGGGCTGTACCGCGCCCTCTGCGACCGTGAAAATCCTTCGGAGCTTCTGGCCTGTGTTGAAATGAGGCCCGCCAAGCTCGACGCCCTCCGCCTTCCCCCCAATCCTTTTATTTTAGCCTTCGACCGGCCCGGCGATTTCGGCAACCTGGGCTCGGCGATCCGTTCCGCCAATGCCTTCGGGGTCGATGCGGTCTTTATCATCGGTCACGGCGTCGATATTTTCGAACCCAAGGTGATCCGCGCCAGCCTCGGCAGCGTGTTCCACACCCCGGCGGTCTACATTGAATCCATGGCGATGTTACAGGACTTTATCCGGGGCCAAAAGGAAAAAAACGGCCTCCTGGTGGCCGGTACCGATTCTACGGGGGCAATCACCTTACCGGAATGGAAGCAAATTCATGCTGATAGACTGAAACCGCTGCTCCTCGTCATCGGGAACGAGGCCCGGGGCATGAGCATAGCCCTCAAAGCCCTTTGTGATGAGGTCATCAGTATACCGATAATCGGACAGGTCAATTCTCTGAACGCCGCCTGCGCCGCCTCCATTCTCCTCTGGGAAGTCTTTAAGGAGCGGGCTGGTAGCAATTCTCATTTTAGCTAGAGAAGCCTCTGTTATCTCCATTAGATCAGTCTCTGGGTGGGGAGCGGGGCCGGGCCGGCAAAAAAAGCTGGTGGAACCCCCCTCCGCAGCCCCTGTTAGGTGCGCGTTTTAGACCTTTACTGAGGGGAATGACGGAAGATTGCGAGGGCTTTTTCGGGTAATGGCGGTTCAAGAGCAAATGGTCTGCTACGGGGGAGAATTCCAGATCATTTTTGCCGGCCCGGCCCCGCTCCCCGCCCAACAATGTCTGGTGGGGGTGAGGGGCCTGTGGTTAAAATGAGAATTGCTGTGTACGGTTCCTGTTTTCTCAGACTCCTACGAAATAGCCGTTTCCAGGGCGATTTCCATCATCCGGGTAAAACTGGTCTGGCGTTCCTCCGTTGTGGTTTCTTCGTGGGTAATAATGCTGTCGGAGATGGTCAATAGGGACAGGGCTTCCCGGCGGTACTTGGCGGCCAGGGTGTAGAGCTCGGCGGTCTCCATTTCCAGGGCCAGACAGCCGAATTTAGCCCAAAGTTTCCAGTCATCCGGATTTTCGGTGTAGAACATATCGCAGGAGACCACGGTTCCGGCCACCGGTTCCCAGCCCTTGGCTTTGGCGGCCTCCCAGGCATGGTAAACCAGGTTAAAACTGGCCGCCGGGGCGAAATTCCTCCCCCCAAAGCGGATATTATTGGCCCCCGAGTCGGTGGAGGCGGCGGTGGCTATCACTATATCCCGAATTTTCAGGTTTTCCTGAATTGACCCAGCAGTGCCTATCCGTATGGCCCGTTTTACGCCGTAATCCCGGAAAAGCTCGTTTACATAGATGGAAATTGAAGGAATTCCCATGCCGGTGCCCTGAACAGACACTTTTTTGCCCTTGTAAGACCCGGTATAGCCCAGAATATTCCGTACATGGGTGTATTCCACGGCGTTTTCCAGGAAATTTTCGGCGATAAACTTGGCCCGCAGGGGGTCTCCGGGGAGCAGAATGGCATCGGCAATTTCCCCGGTTTTAGCAGCAATATGGGTTGACATAAATTCTCCTATAAATTTAGGATAAATTTATGAAGGTTTTGTTTCAACCCCTTGACTAATATTTTTATACCTGTTATTTTTCTTTAATGTACTAGAATGAGCGGTTTATGCCCTTGTAGCTCAGTTGGCAGAGCATATCCATGGTAAGGATAAGGTCATCAGTTCGATTCTGATCGAGGGCTGGGTGATATTGGCAATATAAGGGGTTTTTATGGCGAGCAAGAAGCAGACGGTGGAATTGATAGCCCTCCAGTGTGAGGTATGCAAGCGGCGGAACTATACCACCGCAAAAAACCGGCGGAATACCCAGGAAAAGCTGGAATTCAAGAAATATTGTCCCCACGACCGGAAGCACACGCTGCATAAGGAAACGAAGATAAAGTAGTTTATAGGCGTATAGCTCAGTTGGTAGAGCGGCGGTCTCCAAAACCGCAGGTCGTGGGTTCGAAGCCTACTGCGCCTGGGCTTAAATCGAGGGTGGTATGAAGAAGATAGCGCAGTTTTGCAAGGAGTCCTATGCGGAACTCCGAAAGGTGATATGGCCGGGCCGGGAAGATGTTATCAGCTCGGTTAAGGTTGTGCTTGTTTCCACGGTTATTATCGGCGCGGCTCTGGGGCTGGTGGATTTACTGCTGCTCCTGGGGGTTCGCGCCCTTTTCGGCGGATGATTAGGGTATAAAGGGAGAATATGGCGACGGGCTGGTATGTCCTCCACGTTTATTCGGGGTACGAGAACAAAATTGAAAAAATTATCCGCATGATGCTCCAGTCGGGGGAACTCGACAAGGAAGTGGTCAAGGATGTAAAAGTGCCCTCGGAAGAGGTGGTTGAGGTTCGGGACGGCAAAAAGCGGACCCAAACCCGGAAATTTCTTCCCGGCTATATACTAGTGGAGATGGATCTGCCCGATCCGGGGTGGAAGGCCGATTGCGCCAAGATCAGGAAAATTCAGGGGGTTACGGGTTTTGTGGGCACCCCTGCGGACCGGAAACCGGCCCCCTTGACCGGGGATGAAGCCCGGGGCATTTTGCAGAAGTCCGGGGAGATGAAGGGCGAACGGCCGGTGAGGGCCCGGCAGTCCTTTGCCCAGGGCGAACAGGTAAAGATTATCGACGGGCCCTTTGAGTCTTTCACCGGGACTATCGAAGAAGTGAACCAGGAAAAGAACAAGCTCAAGGTAATGGTGGGAATTTTCGGCCGGAATACCCCGGTAGAAGTGGATATTTTACAGGTCGAGAAGTTTTAAATTGTGGGAGGGATTTGAATTTCAAGTCCCGTTAGTAAGATCCAGCTTGCCGGGTCTTCAACCACGAAGGAGTATTTTATGGCAAAGAAGAAGGTTGCCGCTTATATCAAGCTGCAATGTCCCGCCGGTAAGGCAACTCCGGCGCCGCCCGTAGGACCCGCCTTGGGCCCCCACGGGGTCAGCGCCCCTCAGTTTGTCCAGCAGTTTAACGATCGGACAAAATCCATGGAAGCGGGGTTGATCATCCCCGTGGTGATCACCGTGTATGCGGATAAAACATTTACGTTTATCCTTAAGACGCCCCCGGCATCGGTGCTTATCAAAAAGGCCATAGGTCTGGAAAAGGGCTCGCCTGAATCCCACAAAACAAAAGTGGGGAAAATCAAGCAATCCCAGCTGGAGGAAATTGCCAAACTCAAAATGGCGGACCTTTCCGCCAATGATGTGGCTGCGGCGGCAAAGATTATCGCCGGGACCGCCCGGTCCATGGGTGTGGAGGTGGAGGGATGACCCGCGGGAAAAAATACCGGGAAGCCGCCAAAAAGTACGATAGCGCCGTTTCCTACGATGTAAACGAAGCCATGGGCTTGGTTAAAACCATGTCCTTTGTGAAATTTGACGAGACCGTGGACCTTTCGGTAAAGGTTAATCTGAAAAAGAGCCAGTCTGTCCGGGATACGGTGGTATTACCCCATCAGTTCCGGGGCGAGAAAAAGGTGCTGGTGTTCTGCAAGGGCGAAAAGGAAAAAGAAGCCCAGGAAGCGGGGGCCGCTTATGTGGGCGCCGAAGACCTGATCGAAAAGATAAAGGGGGGCTGGCTCGACTTTGATGTGGCGGTGGCTACCCCGGACATGATGAAGGATGTGGGCAAGCTCGGTATGGTGCTGGGCCGCAAGGGGCTTATGCCTAACCCCAAAACCGGCACCGTAACTTTTGACCTTAAAGGCGCCCTGGCGGAGCTGAAAAAAGGCCGGGTGGAATTCCGGGCCGATAAAACCGGCGTGGTGCATCTGGCCATAGGCAAAGTTTCCATGACGCCGGAACAGTTGACTGAAAATGTCCATGCGGTGGTCACCGAGATTAAGCGGAAACGCCCCGCCGATGCCAAGGGTGATTTTATCCAGACCGTGTCGGTGGCTTCCACCATGGGGCCCGGTGTGCGTGTTGCGATCAAGGATGAGGAGTAGGTATGGCTATTGTTGCGAAGAAATTACAGGACGCCAAGGTAAAGGCGATTGATGAGTTAAAGGAAATATTCGGTAAGGCGCCGGATTATATCTTTACCGATTACCGGGGACTCACGGTGGAACAGATCACCGGGCTGCGGAACCAGATTCGGGCCAAGGATGCCCACTTCAAGGTGGTGAAAAACAATTTTGCCCGGATCGCCTTTGAGCAGCTTTCCGCCCCGGATGTGTCCCGGTTTTTGACGGGGCCCACGGCGGTGGCCATTGCCCCCCGGGATTCCAATGAGGTCGCCAAAATCCTCTTTAACTTTACCAAAGAGGCGCCGGCGCTCCAGGTTAAAGGCGCTTTGGTGGGCCAATCGGTCTACGAAAAGGCCCAGGTGGAGAGCTTCTCCAAACTGCCGGGCCGGCTGGAGCTGATCTCCATGCTCATGTCGGTGATGAACGGTCCTGCCCGGAACCTTGCGGCGGCATTGAACGATGTCAACGCCCGGCTGGTACGCACCATCAAGGCGGTGGGGGACAAAAAAGCCGAGGATCCGGCGGACATAGGTCCGAAGGCCGAGAGCGCCGACGCTGCCAGCGCATAATCAGTAATTAACCCGTCAGGCTTCGATGTTTTGCCGTTCCTGTCGGGATTTACCGGGTGATACCGGAAGCGCATCCGTATGGGTGTGTTAGTTCGTTTTTGAGGAGAAGATAATATGGCACTTTCTACAGATGAGATTTTGAATGCGATCAGCGAAATGACCGTTCTGCAGGTTTCCGAACTGGTTAAGGCCATGGAGGAAAAGTTTGGGGTTTCCGCCGCCGCTCCTGTGGCTGTAGCCGCTGTAGCCGGTCCCGGAGCCGCTCCTGCCGAAGCCGTCGAGGAGAAAACCGAATTCAACGTTATTCTCAAGGCTTATGATGACACCAAGAAAATCGGCGTCATCAAAGAAGTCCGGGCCGTTACCGGGTTGGGGCTCAAGGAAGCCAAAGACCTGGTGGAAGGCGCTCCCAAGCCGCTTAAGGAAGGAGTTTCCAAAGACGAAGCCGCAAAGATTAAGGATCAGGTCACTGCCGCCGGCGGTACGGTTGAGATTCAGTAACCGCTTAGACGGTACATTTTTAATTTCCTCGCGGGAGTTGAAGCTCTCGAGAAGCCTGTACACGGGCTTCCCGGGAGTTTCCGTATCTATGTGTTCAGGGGGATAAGTTATGGTAAAGGGAAAAGCGGCAACAAAACGGACTTACGTCGGAAAAGATATTCAGGATGTGATGGAGCTTCCGGATCTTATTGATATTCAGCTCCGGTCCTATGAGCGTTTTCTTCAACGGGAAAAAGTCCGTGCAGGTGAAAAACTGGAATCGCAGGGGCTGGAGGAAGTTTTCAAATTAACTTTTCCCATCGAAAGCCCCAACGGCGATATGGTTTTGGAATATGAATATTACACCCTGGATGAATCCAACATCAAATTTAGCGAGCAAAATTGCAAACAGAAGGGGCTGACCTATGCGGTGCCCCTCAAAGCCCGGGTCAATCTGATATTCCAGCAGACCGGTGAAATCCGCCAGAAAGATATTTACATGGGTGATATTCCCATCATGAGCGAACGGGGAACTTTTATCATCAACGGGGCGGAACGGGTGGTGGTTTCACAGATACACCGTTCACCGGGGGTAATCTTTTCCCACGAAAAGGGAATTTATTCTTCGCGGATCATCCCCTACCGCGGCTCCTGGCTGGAGTTTGAAATCGATCAAAAACGTGAGCTTATCTACGCCAAGATAGACCGGAAAAAAAGAATTCTCGGCAGCATTTTTCTGCGGGCATTGGGTTACGAAAATCGCGAAGCTATAATCCGGGCTTTTTATAAAGTTGAAACCGTGGAAGTTAAGGATGACCGGGACACCCGTGAAAAATTTTCGGGCCGGGTGCTGGCGTCTGCGGTGTGGATCGATGCGGTTGAAGGTGAAGGAGAGGGTACCGGAGAAAAAAAGAAACTGTACCGGGCTGGTGAAAAACTTCACCCCCACAATGTGGATGAGCTTCTGGCCAATAAAGTCGGTACCGTGGAGCTGATCAACTTTGAAGATCCCGCGTCTCTTAATTCACCCATGCTGCTTAACTGTTTTGAGCGGGAAGAAATAAAATTCGTCAAGGAAGATCCCAACCGCGACGAGCCTTCAAAAGAAGATGCCCTTTCGGCGGTGTATTCGGTGCTTATGCCCGGTGAATCGATCACGGTGGAAGCCGCCGAAAAAGATCTTTTGGGGATGTTCTTTACCAGCCGCCGTTACGACCTGGGCAGGGTGGGCCGGTATAAGCTCAACAAAAAGTTTGATCATCAGCCGCCATTGGAAGAGTTCACCCTCACCAGGCAAGACATTATCGCCACGATGAAATTCCTCATCAAAGTTTATGTGGGCGATGAATATATCGACGATATAGATCACCTGGGCAACCGCCGGGTGCGTTCGGTAGGGGAGCTTCTGGCCAACACCATGAAGACCGCCTTTAGCCGGATGGAACGGATCGCCAAGGAACGGATGAGCCTGAAAGAAACGGACACCATCAAACCCCAGGATTTAATTTCCATCAAACCGGTGGTGGCGGCGATCAAGGAATTTTACGGTTCCAGCCAGCTTTCCCAGTTCATGGATCAGGTGAATCCCCTGGCGGAGCTGACCCACAAACGGCGGCTTAACGCATTGGGCCCCGGCGGTCTTTCCCGGGACAGGGCCGGTTTCGAGGTGCGGGATGTACACTACACCCATTACGGCCGTATGTGCCCCATTGAAACGCCGGAAGGTCCGAACATCGGCCTTATTGTTTCTTTGGCGAATTATACAAGGGTAAACGAATACGGTTTTCTGGAAACGCCCTACCGCAGGGTGAGCAAAGGGGTTGCTACCCGGGATATCGAATATCTTTCCGCCATGGACGAAGACCGGTACTATATCGCCCAGGCATCGGCAAAGCTTCATCACAATGGTTCATTTGCGGATGAACAGATCTCCTGCCGTAAACAGGGGGATTACACCACCCGGGGTCCTGATGAAATTCAGTACATGGACGTTTCCCCGAAACAGATCATCTCCGTATCAGCCTCGCTTATTCCTTTCCTTGAACACGACGACGCCAACCGGGCGCTCATGGGGTCCAATATGCAGCGGCAGGCAGTGCCCCTGGTGTTTCCCGAAGCCCCGCGGGTGGGCACGGGTATGGAAGGAAAATGCGCCTACGATTCGGGGGTGCTGGCAAAGTCGCGGCGGAACGGCACCGTAGTCCGGGTGACATCCCATGAAGTGATTATCAAACCGGACGCCCACGATCGTATCGCGGAAACCAACGAGGACGGCCTCGACGTTTATAAACTGGTAAAATTCCAGCGGACGAATCAGGACACCTGCTACAACCAGCGACCCATCGTAAAGCTGGGGGAAAAGATAGTGGCCGGGCAGGTTATTGCCGATGGCCCCGCCACGCAGAACGGCGAATTGGCTTTGGGCCGGAACATCCTCGTGGGGTTCATGCCCTGGAACGGTTACAACTACGAAGACTCGATCCTCATCTCCGAACGGGTGGTGAAGGACGATATGTTCACTTCCATCCACATCAAAGAATTTATTACCGAAGTACGGGAAACAAAACTGGGGCCTGAAAAAATTACCCGGGACATTCCCAACACATCGGAGAAAAGTCTGGACAATCTGGATGGCGAAGGGATCATCATCGTGGGGGCCAAGGTCCGTGCCGGCGATATTCTGGTGGGAAAAGTTACGCCGAAAAGTGAAACCGAAACTACGCCGGAGTTTAAACTGCTCAATTCAATATTCGGCGAGAAGGCCAAGGAAGTGCGGGATTCCAGTCTCCGGGTGCCCCACGGCATTGAGGGGACGATCATCGATATACAACGGCTGAAACGTACCGAAGGCGACGACCTGAACCCCGGTGTTGATGAAGTGGTGAAGGTGCTCATCGGTACTAAACGGAAACTCCGCGAAGGCGACAAGATGGCGGGACGTCACGGCAACAAAGGCGTCGTGGCCCGGATCCTTCCCGAAGAAGATATGCCCTACATGGAAGACGGCACGCCGCTGGATCTGTGCCTGACACCGTTGGGCGTTCCGTCCCGTATGAACATCGGGCAGCTTCTGGAAACGGAGCTTGGCTGGGCCGGTTCAACCCTGGACGAATGGTATTCGGCGCCGGTGTTTCAATCGCCCTCCACCGAACAGATAGAAGATAAACTTAAAGAAGCCGGTCTTCCGGTAAGCTCCAAAACGGTGCTGCGGGATGGCCGCACCGGCGAGCCCTTTGTGAATCAGATTTTCTGCGGCGTCATTTATTTTCTCAAGCTTCACCATCTGGTGGATGACAAGATGCACGCCCGGTCCACCGGCCCCTATTCACTGGTAACACAACAGCCCCTGGGCGGAAAAGCGCAGTTCGGCGGCCAGCGGTTGGGGGAAATGGAAGTGTGGGCCCTGGAAGCCTACGGCGCGGCAAATACCTTACAGGAACTTTTGACCATCAAGTCCGACGATATGACGGGGCGTTCAAAAATTTACGAAGCTATCGTAAAAGGGGAGCCTTCCACCACGGCGGGAATCCCCGAATCTTTCAACGTGCTTGTTCAGGAGCTGCGGGGTCTGGCGCTGGATCTGACGATCTACGATGCCAAGGGTAAACAGATTCCCCTCACGGAGCGGGATGAAGAGCTCATCACCAAATCGGGCTCGAATTTTTAAGGAAGTATTATGCGGGACATTCAGGATTTTGATTCGATAATGATCCAACTGGCCTCCCCGGAGATGATCCGGGCCTGGTCCTACGGCGAGGTGAAAAAACCGGAAACCATCAACTACCGCACATTGCGGCCCGAGAAAGACGGCCTCTTTTGCGAACGGATCTTCGGTACCACCAAAGAGTGGGAATGTTACTGCGGTAAGTTTAAATCGATCCGTTACAAGGGTGTAATCTGCGACCGCTGCGGTGTTGAAGTGACGCATTTCAAGGTCCGCCGGGAACGGATGGGCCATATTGAGCTGGCGGCTCCGGTGTCGCATATATGGTATTACCGCTCCGTGCCCAGCCGCATGGGCCTCCTCCTGGATCTGCCTATGACGGCCTTACGTTCGGTGCTTTACTACGAAAAATATGTGGTGATTGATGCCGGCGACACGGACCTCAAAAAAAATCAGCTCCTCACCGAAGATGAATTTGCCGAAGCCCAGGAACGCCACGGCGGCGGTTTCAGCGCCGGTATGGGCGCCGAGGCTGTCAGGACGCTTTTGGAAAATCTGAATCTGGATCAGATGGCGGCGGAACTGCGGGCCAAGATGATCGAGAAGGGCGCAAAAAGCGACAAGCGTCTGCTTAAACGCATTGACATTATCGAAGCTTTCCGGCGGTCCGAAAATAAACCCGAGTGGATGATCATGGATGTGATCCCGGTGATTCCGCCGGAACTGCGGCCCATGGTGCAGTTGGACGGCGGCCGTTTTGCCACCAGCGATCTCAACGATCTGTACCGCCGGGTGATCAACCGGAACAACCGCCTTAAAAGACTGCAGGTCCTGAACGCCCCTGACATCATCATCCGTAATGAAAAACGTATGCTGCAGGAAGCGGTGGACGCCCTCTTTGACAATTCCAAAAAGAAGCGGGTGGTGAAGGGCGCTTCCAACCGGCCCTTAAAATCCATCAGCGATATGCTCAAGGGAAAACAGGGCCGTTTCCGGCAGAACCTTTTGGGTAAGCGCGTTGACTATTCGGGCCGTTCGGTAATCACCGTGGGGCCGGATCTGAAAATGTGGCAGTGCGGGCTTCCCACAAAAATGGCGCTGGAACTTTTCAAGCCCTTTATTATGAAGAAGCTTGTTGATAAAGACGTGGTGTACAATATCAAAAAAGCAAAGATGCTGGTGGAAGCGGAAACGCCGGAAGTGTTCGCCATCCTTGACGAAGTGGTTAAGGAACATCCGGTGCTGCTCAACCGGGCGCCCACGCTGCACAGGCTGGGGATTCAGGCCTTTGAGCCGGTGCTGGTGGAAGGAAAAGCTATCCGCCTGCATCCGCTGGTGTGTCACGCCTTTAACGCCGACTTTGACGGCGACCAGATGGCGGTTCATGTGCCTTTGACACAGGCGGCGCAGATGGAGTGCTGGACGCTGATGCTGTCGGCCCGGAACCTCCTTAACCCCGCCAACGGAAAAACTATTGTGTTCCCCTCCCAGGATATGGTTCTGGGGATCAACTTCCTTACCCGGATCAAACCCAACGCCAAAGGGACCGGCCGGCGTTATACCTCCATTGATGAAATTATCATGGCGGTGGAGGCAAAATCCCTGGATTGGGAATCTCTGATAAAAGTAAGGTCGCCCAAGGTGCAGATCTGGGAAAAGGCCGGAAAGGCGGTGAGGGCCGGTCCCGGCGGTATCATCGAAACCACCGCCGGAAGGCTTGTGTTCAACGAAGAACTTCCTGCGGAAATTCCTTTTATCAACTACGAATTGAAAGACAAGGAACTGCGGGCGCTTATCGAAACGGTTTTTGCTGAAAAAGGTTCATGGACCACGGTGAAAATGCTGGACGCCATTAAGGCCACGGGTTACAAATACGCCACGGTTTTTGGCGCAACGATTGGCGTGGACGACATTGTGGTACCCAAAGAAAAACCGGAGATGATCGAAGAGGCCAACAAAAAAGTTGAAGAAATTCAGCGCCACTGGCGGCAGGGAACTATCACCCAGGAAGAACGGTACAACCGGGTTATTGAAGTCTGGTCCAAGACCAACGAAGATCTGACCAACATAATGATGAAGACCCTGGAGGCCGACCGGGATGGTTTCAATTCTGTTTACATGATGGCCAACTCCGGCGCCCGGGGAAGCCGCAACCAGATCCGCCAGCTCGCGGGGATGCGGGGCCTTATGGCGAAACCTTCCGGCGATATTATTGAACTGCCCATCAGGTCAAACTTTAAGGAAGGCCTTTCAGTTATCGAATTCTTTATTTCCACCAACGGCGCGCGGAAAGGTCTTGCCGACACGGCTCTTAAAACCGCCGAAGCCGGTTACCTGACCCGGCGGCTTGTGGATATTGCCCAGGATGTGGTGGTGAACGAAGACGACTGCGGCACCATCAACGGTATTGAATATTCAGCCCTCAAAGACGGTGAAGAAATTACGGAAGCTTTGAGCGAACGCATTGTGGGCCGCTACACCCTGGAACAGGTAAAACATCCCATCACCAAAGAGCTCATTGTGGATGTGAACGAGGAGATCACCGAAAAGATCGCCGCCCAAATCGAAGATGCCGGTGTAGAGTCGGTGCGGATCCGCACGGTGCTGACCTGCGAAGCCAAGCACGGTGTATGCCGGCGCTGCTATGGCAGGAATCTTGCTACCAACCGTACGGTGGATATAGGAGAGGCGGTGGGTACTATCGCCGCACAGTCCATAGGACAGCCCGGTACACAGCTTACCATGCGGACCTTCCACATAGGCGGGGCCGCCACCAAGATCAGCGAAGAAAATCGCATCTTCCTTAAATATCCGGTTTATATTCGGGAAATTACCGGTGTCCATGTGGAGTTATCCGACGGGCACTGGCTCTTTACCCGCCGCGGCCACGCCGTGGTCAACAAGGTGATGAAGGAATACAAGCTGGAAAAGAAGGACGAGCTTCTGGTGGAAGACGGCAAGCGGATCATCCGGGGCGAGCCCATCATTAAACACGGGACAAAAGAAATTCTTTCCCCCGAAATCGCCTATGCCATGGTTATCGACAACAACCTTTACCTTATCGGGCAGGATCAGAAAATCGAAATTCGTAACGGTTCGGAATTCATGGTAAAGCGGGGCGAAGTTGTGGCGGCGGAAAAAACAATCGCCACCTTCGATCCCTTCTCGGATCCTATCATCGCCGAAGCGGGTGGAACCGTAAAATACGAGGATATTATCCCCGGCACTACGCTCCGTGAGGAGGTGGATGAGGATACGGGAAACATCGAAAAACGTATCACCGAATTCCAGCTTGAAAGCAAGCAGCCCCGTATCATCATTGCCGATGAAGAAGGAAACGAGCTTGCTTCGTACTTCCTCCCCTCGGGCGCCATTATTCAGGTTGATGAAGGTGAAAATATTCAGGCGGGGCGGACCATCGCGAAGATCACCAAGGAAAGCGCCCGGGCTATGGATATTACATCCGGTCTTCCCCGGGTCAGTGAACTTTTTGAAGCCCGCAAACCCAAGAGCCCCGCGGTACTGGCCCAGGTTTCAGGGATCGTTCGTTTCAAAGGTATTGTCAAAGGCAAGCGCGTTATCATCGTGGAAGATGACTTCGGTAAGGAGTGCAAGCACCTGATCCCCATGACGAAGCGGCTTTTGGTTCGTGACGGCGATACCGTGGAAGCCGGGGAGATCCTCTGCATGGGTTCAAGAGACCCCCACGATGTGTTGCATATACTCGGGGAGGCAACGCTCCAGCGTTACCTCATGGACGAAATCCAGCAGGTGTACCGCCTCCAGGGTGTGTCCATCAACGACAAACACATTGGTGTAATTATCAGACAGATGCTGCGGAAGGTGGAAATAAAAGCCGTGGGCGATACCCGGTTTATTTTTGGGCAGCTTGTTGACAAATATCGTTTCCACGAAGAAAACGACCGGGTGATCGGCGAAGGCGGACAGCCTGCGGTGGCTTGTCCGGTTTTCCAGGGCATCACCAAGGCCAGCCTCAATATCGACTCTTTCCTTTCGGCGGCAAGTTTCCAGGAAACGACACGGGTGCTTACCAATGCGGCCATCGCCGGAGATACCGATCATCTGCGGGGCCTCAAGGAAAATATCATCATTGGCCATCCCATTCCGGCGGGTACCGGCATGAAACGTTACCGGGGGGTGAAACTTTTCGACGAGGATCAGCAGGATCTGGACGAGTATATGCAGGAAATTCTTGAACGGCGGCGCTTTGAAAAACTCGCCGAACCGGAAGAAGAATTCGTCACCGAGGAAGCGGAGGCGGATTAAAAATCCAGCGTTTGAAAGCTAACCCGGGAGTTTTCTCCCGGGTTTTTTTGTTTACGCTGCCTCGTAACCCGCTTCCACCACCGCCGCCTTGAGAGTATCAAGGCTTACACCGTCGCCGTGTTCCACCACTGCGGACTTTTCCTTAAGGCTTACCTTTGCCGACTTTACCCCGGAAATTCCTTCCAGCGCACCGGTAACGTGTTTGACGCAATGGTCGCAGCTCATCCCCTCTATTTTCAATGTTGTTTTCATCGTAGCCTCCAATTTAGATGTATCACAAATGGCGGCCTTGATCTATTGCCTTTTCCGGGGCATCATTGAAAAATGCAATATCGAAAAGACATTAAATCGGGAAACGATCTTTCGGTTTTGGGATTCGGCTGTATGCGTTTCCCCCGGACACTGGGTTCCATCGACATGAAAAAGACGGAACAATTGATACAGTCCGCCGTGGAGGGGGGTGTCAATTATTTTGATACGGCCTACATTTATCCCGGCAGCGAAGAGGCTCTGGGGACTATCCTCGACAAGAACGGTCTCCGGGAAAAAGTTTATATCGCCACCAAAATGCCCATTATTTTGACCAAGGGCCCGGATGATTTTGACAAATATTTCAATAAGCAGCTTGAACGGCTGCGGACCGGTTATATCGATTATTATTTAATGCACATGCTCACCGACACCGCCTCCTGGGAACGGCTCCACGCATGGGGCATTGAGGATTGGATCGCCGGAAAGAAAAAATCGGGCCTTATCCGGCAGGCGGGCTTTTCTTTCCACGGCAGCCAGGGGGAATTCCTTAAACTTGTTGATGTTTACGATTGGGATTTTTGCCAGATTCAGTACAACTATTCCGATGAAAATTATCAGGCCGGTGTTAAGGGGCTTAAGAAAGCGGCGGAAAAAATGCCCGTGATGATTATGGAACCTTTGCTGGGGGGAAAATTAACGGTGGACCTCCCCCGGCAGGCGGCGGAGATTTGGAAGAAGGCCGATGCTGAGGTAACGCCCGCCGCCCGGGGGCTTAACTGGATATGGGATCAGAAAGAGGCGGTGGTGGTTCTTTCGGGTATGGGCGAAAAAAATCAACTGGAAGAAAATATTCGTTTGGCGGATAAGGCGGCGCCGGGGATGCTCAACGAAGAAGACCGGGAACTTTATTGCCGTGTCCGGGAAATTATGAACAGATCCTTCAAGATCCATTGCGCGGGCTGTAACTACTGTATGCCCTGCCCACAAAAAGTTAATATCCCCGGCTGTTTCGCCGCCTACAATACGTCTTTTTCACTGGGCTGGATTCAGGGTATGCAGCAGTACGCTACCAGCACGGGGATCACTTCGGTAGAGCCTTCGGGGCCGTCCCGTTGTGTCAAATGCGGAAAATGCGAAGCCCATTGCCCCCAGCATATTCCCATCATTCAGTCGTTAAAGATGGTACGGAGCCGGATGGAGCCGCTGCCGGTTCGCTGCGGCCTGGCTATTTTCCGGCGCTTTTTATAAAGGCTTCCCGGTGGCGGAAACGGAAAAGCATTTCCACAAAGGCGCGGCTTTTCAGGGGAACATCTTCAAAATAATAAAGATGACTGGCGCATATGCGCTTGCATCTGCAGTCGGATGAACCGAAGTTTTTTATTGCAGAGCCGCCGATTTTTTTAAGCCCCGCCGCAAGATCACATTCCAGATTGCGGTAAGAATAAATGGGCAGGGCTTTTATGGTTTTTGCTTCGGCGGCGAGATAATCGATGTGCCAGTGCTTTACTTTACGGGTTTTCCGCAGATGGCGGCTGATCCGCTGTTCAAGGTTTTTCTTTGCCGATCCGGCATACACATACCAGCCTTTGGCAAAAGAAAAGGTCCCCATGGCGCCTATGGTAATATCCTGCCTGTCCGCCAATTCCAGCAGAATGAGGTAGCTGCCGCTGTTACTTGCCGCCAGTTTGCCGTGGGAGACGTCCACCGGAATATTTTTTGCCACCAGTACCGTGTCACCTTGAGCGTTACAGCGGAGCAGCGCCGCGTGGATTTTTACATCTTTTTTACCTGCACGGCTCAAAGCGGCGGCAAAGGCCGGATCGGTATGTAAACTGGGGATAAAAGATTTTGGCTTCCCGTGGACGATGACAAAAAGCACGTGGCAGATGTAGCCTTCTTTGCTTAATACGGCCAGCTCTTCCAGGTGTTTTAAGGCCCGAACGCTGGGAGCATCGGGAAACATGGCGACGCCTTCTTCAATAAGCGAACAGGCTTTTACCTCCACAAGATGCCGTTCTCCTTTTTTATCAATACAGAAAAAATCAAAACGTGAATCGCCGATGGTATATTCACTCTGCACTGTTTCGAGGTCTTTTATAATTTCCCTCAGGATCAATTCCCCCGCCGCTGCATTTGCCCGGGCGGAAAAAAGGGGAACCACGGCGTCACGGTAATAGAGGCCCGCGGCGGTCCACGCTGTTTTAGCTTTTTTAGCCGTTTTATCGATCTTGCGTTTTTCCAGAATTAATTTTATGCCGGGAATATGGTAGGGACGGAGGCCGAAAAATTCGATGAGGCGGCCCGGATTGGGACAGTGGCAGGAAATTTCTTTGCCGTCCACAGCATCAGCGGCGATGATTAAAAAACGGTTGGGGCGGCGGACAAAAACCGCCTCCCGATCATTGGTGAATAGTTTCATGCGGTTTGGCGATAACATCCCATTGGGTGATCAACATTCCGCCCAGCATGAGAATAAAGCCCAGGATAGTCCAGGAACTTAAATGTTCGTGTAACAAAAGCGCCCCCCCCGCGGCGGCAAAACAGCCTTCCAGCGACATGATGATGGTAGCGTGAGCAGGCGGAGCGTCCCGCTGGGCCGTTGCCTGAAGTGTATAGGCTATTCCCACCGAACCGAGACCGCCGTAGAGAATCGGAATCAGAATATCCATCGCCGGTATGGTCATAAGAATGCTATTTTTCCCCGCGGCGATAATTTCCGGCAGACTTTGCCAATCCAGAAGGCCGCCGGGAACAGACTGGGGAATCAATGTATCCGCCCAAACTCCGACCAGCGGTTCAAGAATAAATGCGGCGGCCAGGGCAAAAAGACCACAGCAGGCAAACTGCCCCGAGGAAAGTACGATGGGATCGATTTTTTGTACCAGGGCGTCAATAATCAGCACATGGGCAGTCCAGAAAAGAGCGCTGACGGCTATAACAATATCACCGGGATTTATCTTGTCCAAATGACCGGCGGCGCTGAGAAAATAAAGACCCGCCAAAGCGAAGGCCGCCCCCAGCCAGGTGGGGATTCCGGTTTTCCTTCCCAAAAAAATACCCGCCGCCGGGACCAGCACCACGTAAAGCCCGGTGATAAAACCGGCGTTTCCCGCGGTGGTAAAGATCAATCCAAGCTGCTGTAAACTCACGGCGATAAAAAGGCAGCTCCCCGCCGTCAGAGAATAGAGGATGATCCTTTTAGGGGAAGACCTTTTACGGTTTTGTTTTTTTCGGTAAAAAATCAAGGGCAGCAGGGAGAGGCTTCCCAAAATAAAACGTATGCCGTTAAAGGCGAAGGGGCCGATATACTGCATGCCGGAGCGCTGGGCCACGAAACCGAAACCCCAGATGCACGCTGTCAGCAGTAAGAGAATATCGGCCCGCAGGGCACGCTTGTTCAAATCATTCTTCCCGGATCAGGGCTTCCTTGAAACCGGCGGCGCCCATTTTTTCCGCGGTTATGGCAATATCGGCGGAAGGGACACCTGCTAATACCACCCGGTACATATCGCCATTTTTTTCGTAGGAGGGATTAAGCCCCACCGCCTTTAACCTGTCAAAAGCTTCCAGCGCGTTCCGGGCAACTTTGAAGGAACCCGCCTGAACCCGGTAAATTTTTCCATTGCCCGCAGAGGGAATCGAAGGTTTGATCACCGCCGCAGTGGAAGATGGTTTTGGCGGTTCAGCCTTGGGTGCTTCGGGGGCTTTATAATCGGGAGCCATCGGCACCAGAATAATTTCCGGCTCGGGAGCGGGCGCAGGCTGAATATCCGGCGCAGGGGGTATGGATTGCGGCGCGGAGGGAATTGATTGCGGCGCGGAGGGTATGGATTGCGGCACCGGCACATAAACGTATTGGATGATAGGCGCGGGAGCAGGCTGCGGCGCTGGGGGAATTGATTGCGGCGCAGGGGGAACGTATTGCGGCACCGGAACCGGTTGTGATAGCTGCGCGGGCGGAGGGGCCGAGGGGCGCGGGGGAATAGGCGGCACTTCCGGTGTCAGAACCGGATACGGTGAAGGAGCAGTCTCCGGCGCTGCGGGTATTGATTGCGGCGCGGGGGGAATGGATTGCGGCGAAATTGGGGTCGACTGGGGAAGCGCCGTCTGTCCGTAATAGCCTATGGGCATATTGGTATATTCAGCCACCACCGGGGCGGTCCCGGTACCAAGCATATCCAGCCGTTCCGCCGCGGCCCGGGAAAGATCGATTATCCGGCCTGCCACAAAGGGCCCCCGGTCATTCACCCTGACCACTACCTGTCTGCCGTTGTAGACATTGGTGACCAGGAGCAAAGTCCCAAAGGGCAGATTAGGATGGGCGGCGGTATAAAGGGAAGAATTGAAAATCTCCCCGGAAGCCGTGGGCCGGCCGTTAAATTGATTGCCGTACCAGGAGGCTATCCCCTCCTGCCGGAAAACGCTCGTTTCCGCCGGGACCTGAGCTTCCGCATGCCGCGGGGCGCAAAGGGCCGTAAATACCAGGCTGGTCAAAAAAAGAATGGTAATACGTTTCATACCTTAACTATCGGATAAATCTATTTACCGCTAAAGGCCCCTATGAGGAACAAAATCGCCCTGCGCTGCTTCCCCGTGAGGTCCCCCAGACGGCGGATTATCAGGCGGTTTTCATGGGAAAGGCTCGAGTAGGTCCGGTTTGGTTCCATAAATTGGCCGGTAACCAGGTATTCGGTAGAAACCCCCAGACTAAGGGCGATTTTGACGGCATTCTCGGCGGAAGGCTCGGTGGACTGAGTTCTAAGGTAGGATTCCAGGGTCGCCAGGGGAATTCCGGTCCTGACGCTTAGTTCCTTGACAAGGATATTCTGAAAATCAAGCTCATCCCGCAAAGTTTCCCTAAATTTCGTAGCCATCTATACAAGTTATTTTAGTGAAATATTACTGAAAAACCCTTGACAACAGTCTAATATCACCATAATGTACACGTAACAGTAAAATAATACTGTAAATATCAGTATTTTTAAGGAGAGGAAAATGAAAAAGAGAATTTTGATGGCCATAATTGCGGCTGTCGCAGTGGTGGGGGCGGCTAACGCCCAGGTAACCATCAGCGGCGGGCTTGCCCTCGGGTCGGCAGAGTACAAGGATTCCATGGGCTCTAGCACAATAAAGGGTGATGTTGGCATAGGGGGGAATATATACCTTGATTATGTCCTGCCCATCGGCGTACCGATGTCGCTGGGAATAGAGGCCGGTATTGACACCTCAACATTCAAGGACACTAACAAGGACTCTAACACTGAAGACGTGGGAACGGCAATTCCGATTTTGCTGCGCGTCGCCTATCACTTTGATCTGGCATCCAACCTGGACCTCTATCTTGTCGGTAAAATCGGCTATGCCTTTAATGATTTTACAGGTGATACCGCAGATTACATGAAAAGTGTAGATGTAACACTTGAAATGGAAGGCGGTATTGCCTTTGGGATTGACTTGGGCGTGTGTTTCTATTTTACACCCTTGGTCGGCATCTTCGCTGAAGCCGGTTATGATCAATACAATGGCAAAGTGACGGCAAAATTTAATGACTATTATTCTGGTAGCTCTAGTGAGACTATTGACACCACATTCAACCGGTTCTTTACAGCGGGCCTTAGCATAAAATTCTAGTTTCCGGTGACTCCTTGCCGGGGGCCGCCTACAAAGACTTCCGGCCGACTGGATTTTTTATTTTGGGGACATGTATGAGAAAAGTTTTTGTCTTTTTGTTCGTCGTCTTGCTGGCATCGAAGGGCTGGTGCGATGTGGAAATTACCATCCAGAGGGCATCTTCCAATGTAAATTCGGGCTTTAGGGAACGGATTTTTGTTGACGGGAAGGAAGTGCTCGTCCTGGCCAACGGCGCTTCCGGAAAAATCAGAGTTGCAGACGGCAATCATACTATCCATGCAGAGCTTTCTACCTTAAAAACCGACAGGCTGTCCTTTAGCGCCCGGGGCGGCACCCTCAACTTTGTGGTAACGGCGCATTCCGTAAAAAACTTTGTCATCGAAAAAACCGGCGGCGATACGACTACACCGCAGGCGGCGGCGCCCTCCCGGCCCGCAGCGCTGCCAAATCCCGGCGGCGTCGAAGGCTCCCTCCTGGCGGCGGCCGACAAAATAATAGAAAAATTTCGTACAAGGGAAAAAGTCGCCATTGTAAATGTGGCTTCCCGGGATAGAGAGGTAGGGGAATTTGTTGCCAACGAGCTGGAGTACATCCTGGTTGAAGAAGGAATCGTCGTGATAGACCGGAGCCAGTTGGATTTTCTTCGCGAAGAGCAGAATTTGCAAATGTCCGGCGAAATAGACGACAACACGGCGGTTTCCATAGGTAAGTTGGCAGGGGCCTCAATCATCATCACCGGCGCCGTTACAGGAACCGGCGACTTACGCCGCCTCCGTCTGCGGGCCCTGGATACGCAAACCGCCCAGGTTATGGCCGTCGCCTCTGAACGGTTCTAAGCGGCCGATGGCGCAGCCATTGACCTGACTATCAGCTATAAATTTTAGTTTACGCACCACCGTCCCGGTTATCTTTTCCCCACATCCTTGATTTTGACGATCTCGTCCCGGATAGCCGCCGCCTGTTCAAATTCCAGATTTTTGGCGTGTTCCAGCATTTCATCTTCCAGGGCTTTGATAAGCTTTTTGCGCTGGGCGGGGATAAGAATATTGTAAGACTTTTTAAGGACCTCGATGGATTCGGCGGCGGCGCCCTCTGCTTCCTCGATGTGGCGGGTAAGAATATCGGCGATGGCTTTTTTCACCGTGGCGGGGGTGATGCCGTGGGCCTTGTTGTACTCCGTTTGAACCTGTCGGCGGCGGTTGGTCTCGGCAATGGCCTTTTCCATGGCATCGCTCATGCGGTCCGCATACATGATCACCTTGCCCGCGGCGTTCCGGGCGGCCCGGCCTATGATCTGCACCAGGCTGGTGAGGGAACGCAAAAAACCGATCTTGTCCGCATCGAGGATGGCAATAAACGAAACTTCCGGTAAATCGATCCCTTCCCGTAAAAGATTTATTCCCACGAGGATGTCGAATTCGCCTTGACGCAGAGCGGTGAGAATTTCCACCCGTTCGATGGTTTCCACTTCACTGTGGATGTAGCGTACTTTAAGGCCCAGGCCGGAAAGATAATCGGTAAGATCCTCCGCCATTTTTTTTGTCAAAGTTAAGATTAGGGAACGCTCGCCTTTTTTGATCCGCTTGGTTACTTCGCTGTAAATATCTTCCATCTGGCCTTCGCTGGGCCGCACTTCAATTTCAGGATCAAGAAGCCCCGTGGGCCGGATGAGCTGCTGCACCACCCGTTTGGACATTTCCGTTTCGACCTTGCCGGGGGTGGCGGAAACAAAAACGGTTTTATCAAGGCGCTTTTCAAATTCATCATAACGCAGGGGGCGGTTGTCCAAAGCACAGGGCAGGCGGAAACCGTAATCTACCAGACTTTGTTTACGGCTGCGGTCCCCGGCGTACATGGCCCCTATCTGCGACACGGTAACATGGCTTTCGTCGATAAAGGTCAAATGTTTTTTCGGCAGATAATCAATAAGGGTGTCCGGCGCTTCACCGGGTTTTCTACCTGCCAAAGGCGCGGAATAATTTTCTATGCCGGGACAATAGCCCATTTCATTAAGCATTTCGAGATCGTACTCCACCCTGGTTTTGAGCCGTTCCGCCTCCAGCATCTTCCCGGTGCTTTTCAAAAATTCGTACCGTTCCTCCAGTTCATTTCTGATGGAACCCAATGCGCCGCGGACCATTTCTTCGGGCACGACAAATTGTTTGGCCGGATAGATCATCGCCCGGTCGAGGTCTTCATAAATTTCACCTGACACGGGATCGAAACGGCGGATCCGTTCCACCTTGTCCCAGTCCATATCCACCCGGTAGGCATCTTCCAGATACGCCGGATATATTTCCAGGGTGTCTCCCCGGCGGCGGAAACGGCCCCGTTCCAGCACCGCATCGTTCCGTTCGTATTGCAGCTCCACAAAACGGCGGATCAGCGCATCTACATCCAGCGTATCCCCCACGGAAAAAGTGGCGGTCATTTTTTTGTACACTTCCGGGGTCGCCAATCCGTAGATACAGGACACGGTGGCCACGATGATCACATCTTCCCGTTCCATAAGGCTCCGGGTAGCGGCCAAACGCATCCGTTCAATCTCATCATTTATTGATGCATCTTTTTCGATATACAGATCCCGGCTTGCCACATAAGCTTCGGGCTGGTAGTAATCGTAATAGGACACAAAATATTCCACCGCATTGTGGGGGAAAAATCCCTTAAATTCCCGGAAAAGCTGGGCCGCCAGGGTTTTGTTGTGGCTGACGATCAGGGTGGGCATCTGTACTTCTTCAATGATCTTCGCCATGGTAAACGTTTTGCCCGAGCCCGTCACTCCCTGCAATGTCTGGAACTTGTCCCCGCCGCGGATGCCGGAAGCCAACGCCGCTATGGCCTGGCCCTGATCCCCCGCAGGGGCAAAAGGTGAAACAACCTCAAAGGAACGCATCATACCTCCAGTATTTTAAGATTATGAATTGCGCCTAGAAAAAATACAATAGATACGCTATTCTGGGAAGATGAAGAAAAAGATAATTTTTACCCTGACCCTTGCGATGCTGATGACAGGTGTTTTTTCGGCCTGCGCCAGCGCGGATCCCAACCGCCCCAAATGGGCGAAGGATGTCCCTCCCCATGGCGTAATTTGGGGAATTGGCAGCGCCAGGCAGGCCACGGAATCCCTGTCCCGAACCTTTGCGGAAACCAGAGCCCGTGTTTCCATTGCCCGTCAGATGGGCGGCACTGTAAAGCTCATGTTCAACGGTATAGACGAAAAAACCGGGCAGGCCCTGGAAGAACACTTTTCGGTGATGCTTACCAGCGTTACCCTGGGCGGCACCAGGACCTTGCAGCGGTGGCAGGCCCCCGACGGCGCCGAATGGTGTTTGATGGAATACAACAAGGTTGAGGCCAAAAAGCTTTTGGAGGATTTTTTGGACAGCGATGCGGTCCGTGTCACGGGGGTGAATGTCGAAAAGGCGTTGAAAACCCTGGATGCCGAGCTGGCAAAAAAAACGAAACCGATCCTTATTACCCAGTAAAATGGCCGATCAATTTATTCAGGAAAATCAGGATTTCATAAATAACCTGCCGCCATGGGCCCGCGAGCTTGCCCGCAAATACGGATCAAAAACGGCAAACCTGTATATCCTCCACGGAAACATCCGGGATTTTCTTCCCCACGAGATGAACAAGGGTGAATTTATTTTTACAAGGATGCAGGAATATATTTCCCAGATGCTTTTCGGCAACCGGGACATCATCGCCTTTTACGATTGTTCCGCCGGGGTAACCTTCTGCACCGAAAAAATGGCCCGGGATTATCAAACATTGATGAAAGAAAAATATCCCGATGAAGACCCTGCGGAATTCTTTTCCGTAGAAGCTGAAAAAAGTTTTTATTATCTGGAAAAATATTTTCTCCGCCGTATAAAAGAAAGATGCCGCATGGTACTGATCATTGATTATGCGGAAATGGTTCTTCCGGCGGGGGACCTCAACCGTCTTTCGGCGGAAGATCGTTACAGTCTTACTACATTGAGCCGCTGGGCGAATAATCCCCTCTTTACCGATAATGATATTTCCATAATTCTACTGGCGGAAAATTTGGCGGACCTGGCCCCCCGGCTGGTGAGCTCTCCCTCCGCCGTAAAAGTTACCGTTCCTTTTCCCGATGAAGCTGTCCGCGCCAGTTTTCTCCGTTTCAAGGAGGCCGAGGGGAAGCTGCTGCTGGATCGCGGCTTTACCCCTGAGCGGGTAGCATCAATAACCAGCGGCCTCAATTTAATGAATTTGAACCGGCTTGTGCAGGAAAGTCACGCGGGCAATATCAGCCTTTCTATGGAATATCTCCGCCTGAAAAAAAAGGAAATGATCGAAAACGAAGCGGGCGGACTTTTGGAATTCATGGAAACGGCATACAACCTGGATGCCGTATCGGGCCACGATTTTGTAAAGAAGCAGTTCAAGAATGCCGCCCGGGCCATCAAAATGGGCCGCCCGGAGGTGCTGCCCATGGGCTACCTTATCGCCGGTCCCGTGGGCACCGGAAAAAGTTTTATGGTCAGCGCCTTTGCAGGGGAAATCGGCATCCCCATGGTAAAGTTTCGCAACTTCCGTTCCAAATGGCAGGGCGTTACCGAATCAAATTTGGAAAAGGTGCTTCACATTCTGGAATCCATGTCCCCCGTGGCGGTGATGATCGACGAGGCCGATGCTTTTTTGGGGGACCGGGATCAGGACGGAGATTCGGGGACCAGCAACCGGGTCTTTGCGCAGATCGCCAGTTTCATGGGCAACACCGCATACCGGGGCAGGATCATCTGGTTTCTTATCACCTGCCGGCCCGATCTAATTCCCATAGACCTTAAACGCCAGGGCCGGGCGGAGGAACATCTGGCCTTATTTTATCCTGAAACCGGGGAAGACCGGGTGAATCTTTTTGAAACATTAAAAAAGAAACTTGACTTTGAAGTGCGGCAATTTTCCGTGCCGGATCTTTTCAAAAAATACAAACTGGAAATTTCCGGCGCAGACCTTGAGGCAATTTTAATCCGGGCAAAACAGCGGGCCGCCATGGACAACCGTGTTTTTATCACCAAAAAAGATATGGAAGAAACCATGGAGGATTTTGTTTCGCCCTCGTATCCCGACGAAATCCGTCTGCAAAATTTAGTGGCGGTGCTGGAATGTACCTCCCGGGCCATGGTACCCAAACGTTTTCAAAACATCGACTCCGCCAGGCTGGTCCGGGAAATAGAGGAACTTAAAGCCGTCCTCCGGCAGCGGGGCTGAACGGCTTTGTGTCTTCAAGTGCGCATTACTTTGAGTTGATTTTGTACAACTCCAGCATTGCAGGCGCTTCCACGTTAATCACCCTGAGAATAGAAGGGCTTAAATCCGGAATCTTTTCCGAATGTTCTTTGGCAGTCAGCAATGCTTCTTCGGCAGCAGAGACATCATCTGTATACAGGTAATACAAAAAGGCATTGAGTTTTGCAACCGTCTTTTGTAATTCTGTTGCATCATCTTTCTCGTATACTTCATTGAGCATTTCCAGGGCACGGGCATCGTTTTCTCTCAGCTGATCATTAATATACAGATCCGCTAAATTGATATACTCCATATTAGTATCATCTTTGGCATCCAGCATTATTTTCATCTCGTATCCGGCATTGTATAAATGGGATGCCTCTACAATCAAACCATCCTGAAAAACAACCCCCATGGTTTTCCAAAATTCAGATATTGAAAGATATCCCTTGACCGGCACAAAAAGGACTTTGGAAGGTGTTTTCAGGGTGCCAAAATTCCCTGTAAATTGTAATATTCCCAGAGAACCTTCAGGGGCGGTGCTTGCAGGTTCATATAGTCCCGCATAGAGTATTAGCGGCGATCCATTCTCAAAGTATTTTCCTAAAGCTATTGCTCTATATATAATATTTGTTGGGGTTTCGGGCAAAAACCCAAATAAAGCATCAAATAGCTTGTCTTTATCATCTGTTGAAAGCGTCTCTTGCAGATCGAATGCATTGAGAATTGAATTAAACCAGGCTAGTTTTCCAAAAAGCGGCCCATCGGCTCCTTTAGGTAATCCCCCCGGTATATCGCGATAGATAATTTCATTTTTTTCGATCGGCACATTCTCTAAATTATCCTTATCATAAATCCACGAATTTGTTGTAGGCGTTTTTGGTGTTGTTGAACAGGAAATGAATGCTAACAGCAAAATACCGCAAAACAGGCAAGAAATCAGTTTTCTCATAATAGTCTCCTTTAGCCTATCCTTATTTTATTATCAATTTCTGCTTTAAATCAAGCTGATAAGGAGATTAATACACAAATGTCACTAAAATGTCATATTTTAGACCGGCTCCGCCTGATCAAACGTCACCTTAATTCCGCAAAAACACGCTCTCTAACATTTTCCGCCGCGGAAGAAAGGGGCTCAAGGGTATTTTCTTTATCGCCCCGGCGTTTGATCTCCACCTTCGGCGTTTCTCCACCAAGATTTTTATCACCCACGACTATGCGGTAAGGAATGCCCAGAAGGTCTGAGTCTTTGAATTTAACGCCGGGCCTTTCATCACGATCGTCCAGCAAAACTTCGATGCCGGATTTTTCCAGATCCGCCGCCAGAGTGTCCGCCGCGGTTTTCATTGCACCCTCGTATTTTATCGGCACAATGATCACGTGATAGGGCGCGATGCTCAGGGGCCAGATGATACCATCATCATCGTGATGTTCTTCGATGACCGAAGCCAGGGTCCGGTCCAGGCCTATGCCGTAACAGCCCATGGTGGGGATCTGGCTTTTTCCATTTTCATCCAGATAGCTCACCTTCATGGAACGGGTGTACTTGTAACCGAGTTTGAAAATATGCCCCAGCTCGTTGCCCTTCTTTTCGTAAAGTTTGCCCCCGCAAAAAGCGCACGCGTCCCCGGCTTTAACGGTCCGGAGGTCCGCCGTCATCCAGGGAATAAAATCACGGCCGTAGGCTGTATGCTGGTAGTGTTTGTCTTTTTCAAGGGCCCCCGATACCGCATCGGAAAGGGCTGTCACTGTTTCATCAATGATAAGGGGAATGCTCGAAAGACCCACCGGCCCGGCAAAACCCACGGGGGCGCCGGTGAAACGTTCAACATCGGCATCGGAGGCAAGGGACAGTTCCGCCGCCTTGAGATGCGCCGCCAGTTTTATTTCATTTATTTCAAGATCCCCCCGGATAGCCACGGCGAAAAAAGCTTCGCCATACAGCTCCGGTGCATCAGGGGCGGGTTTTCGTTTTTCCAGTTTGCCGCAGCCCGGGGCATCCGTTAGATCAAGCTCCACATTTACCGCCCGGTAGATCAATGTTTTGATAAAGTTATCAGGGCCGGTTTTCAGAAATTTGCAAAGCTCATCGATGGTTTTTACGGCGGGAGTGTCGATTTTTTCCAGCGCCGGCGCCGAAGCTGCCAGAGCCTTTGCGGCGTTAATATCGGCGGGGGCGGTGAAATCCGGCTTGCAGGGCGCCTTTTCTACATTGGCGGCATACCCGCAGGATTCGCAGAGGATCAGCGTATTATCGCCGATTTCACTTTCCACCATAAACTCTTCCGAGCCGCTGCCCCCCATGGCCCCCGAATCCGCCTTCACGGGGATCACCGAAAGGCCGCACCTTTTGAAAATCCTCCGGTAGGCCAGGCCCATTTTTTGGTAGGTCTCGTCCAGGCTCGCGTCACCGGTGTGCCAGGAGTAGGCATCCT
>BNUV01000024.1 GCA_025997615.1 Spirochaetia bacterium | reverse complement strand
TGATCAGCTCTTTGTAATCCGTAAAGACCTTCGCCTTGCCGTCCGAATATTCGGCGTTGGCGGACTTTGCCCGGTCGACAATGATGTCGCAATAGGCGGTAACCTCCACATCCTTCAGGTTCTTGATTGCGGGTAAATGCTTTCCCCCGGCGATTCCGCCGCATCCGACGATTCCATACCGTAATTTCTTCGCCATGTTCCTGCTCCTTAAAAATATTTTTATCTCCGGAAATATTCCCTGAGAAATTATGACCTAATTCGTGCCTTTGTCATAGGGCTGTCCGGCGGCCCTGGGCCCGTAATCTTTGCCGCTGAATAAAACAAGGGTCGCCAATGTAATAATATACGGCAAGACGCTGAAAAATTCCGGGGGTAAAAAATGAAGGCTCTTTATATTGGTGATATTCACCGCCAGCGCGGCGGACAGACCAAAGAGAAAAGACGATCCCAGAATACCCAGGGGAAGCCACCGGCCAAAGGAAACCGCCGCCAGGGCAATAAAGCCCTTACCGTTGATGGTGGTGCCCGTAAACTGTATGTCCTGGGTAAGGACAACGCAGCCCCCGGCCAAACCCGCCAGCGCCCCGGAAAGGAGCACGGCGATGTAACGGATCTTTGTAACATTGACCCCGGCGGAGGCCAGAGCCTGGGGATGATCGCCGGCGGCCCGGAGCCTGAGCCCCCAGGGCCGTTTATAAAGAACAAACCAGACTATCAAAAGAATGACCAGGGCGAGGGGGGCCGTGGGATAAATACCACCGGGACCGGGCATCATCCCCAGCCGGGGGTTCATCGTACGGTCCATCTGAAAAAGGAGCTGGCAGAAAAAGACCGTCACCCCGTTAGCCAAAAGATTTATCCCCGTGCCGGAGATCACCTGATCCGCCCGGAGGGTGATGGAGGCAAAGGCATGGACAAATGAAAAAAGGCATCCCATTAAAGCGGCCAAAAAAAGCGCCAGCGGTATGGAAAAAACGATTGTACCTTCCAAAAGAACATGAACAGTGGCAGCGGTCATGGCGCCTATCACCATGAGTCCCTCCAGGGCGATGTTCACCACCCCGGAACGTTCGCTGATAAGGCCCCCGGCGGCGGCGATAAGAATAGGGGCCGCTATCATCAAAATGGAGGGGATCATGGCAAAGATAGTCGTAAAAAACGCCGTCATTCCGCATCCCCTTTTTGCGCCGCTTGCGCTGCTTCCTTCATTTGCTTGTCGATGAGGATCTTTAAGCCCGCGCGGAGCGATATAAAAACCACCACCAGCCCCATGATGATGGCGGTAATTTCCTTGGGTAACTGCCGGGACTGCATCAGGGGCTGGGCTGATTTTAGCATACCAAAGAGGAGGCCCGAAAGGGCCGTTCCCCAGGCGCTGCTGTTTCCCACCAGCGCCACGGCGATGCCGTCAAAACCGTAGCCGTCCTGCGCCGCCAGCACCCGGCCCGCTGAAAAAGAACCCAGCGAGACAATGGCCCCCGCCAATCCCGCAAAGGCCCCGGAAATAGCCATGGCGGCGGTGATGCCGGATTTCACACTGATGCCCCCGTAACGGGCCGCTTCCTTATTAAAACCCGTGGCCCGTAACGCATAGCCCAGCCGGGTTTTTCCCATGACGATCCAGAAAAAAAACAGGGCCGCCAATGTTATATAGACACCGTAATTCAGCCGGGAACCATTGGTGATGGCAGACAAAAAAGGATCCCGGAGCCGGGCAGTATCGGGAAAAGGCGGCGTCTGGTAGGTGTTGGTGCCGGGGATCCTCATCGTGAAAAAACGGGAAGCGTAGAGGGCGATGTAGTTCATCATGATGGTGGCCACCACCTCGGAAACGCTGTACCTTGCCTTGAGAAAACCTACGATGCCCCCCCAAAGGGCCCCGGCGGCTAAGGCGGCGCAGAGGGCCAGTATCCAGTGGAGGCCCGGTATAGGCGGAAAGTAAAGGGCCGCAAACTGCGCGGCGGTAAGGCCTGCGATGTACTGCCCCTCGGCGCCTATGTTAAAGAGGCCGGCCCGGGCGGCAAAGGCCATGGAAAGTCCGCAGAGGATCAGAGGCAGGGAGATGACGATCCAGTCGCCGATGTAGCGCAGGTTAAAGCGGGTAACAAAGGCCCCCGCTGCGGCGTCCCAACGGATGTACCAGCCGGAAACCACCTGAATCATGGAAAAATACATATCCGCGGGGTTTCTGCCCACCGCCAGAATCAAAAAAGTCCCCACGAGAAAACCCAACAGCACCACCGCTACAGAGACCGTGGCCGAAGACCCTGGGGTCCGTCCGGTGAAAAGTTCCAGAAGCCGTTCCCGCCAGGATAATTTAGCCATCGATTTAGCCATCGATTTAGCCTTCGATTCAACCATCGAGCGCTCCCGGCGTTATACCTGCCATCATGGCGCCGATTTTCCGCTCATCGGCATCTGCGGCGGAAACAAGGCCCGTCAAGGATCCCCGGGAAACCGCCGCTATCCGGTCGCAGAGGCCCAGAATTTCATCCAGTTCAAAAGACACCAGCAGCACCGCCCTCCCCTTTTCCCGTTCATTTAAAATCCGCTGATGAATATATTCAATGGCCCCCACATCAAGCCCGCGGGTGGGCTGGGCAACAATCAAAAGCTCCGGGGAAAGATCGATTTCCCGGGCGATAACCGCCTTCTGCTGATTTCCCCCCGACATGGATCGGGCCGTGGTAGAAACGCCGCCGCCGGATCGTATATCAAATTCATCGATCAATTCATTGGCGTGTTTTGCGATGGCGGGAAATTGCAGAAAACCGATTCGGTTTGAAAAAGGTTTGCGGCGGAAACTTTTTAATATAAGGTTTTCGTCCAGCCGGAAATCCAGAATGAGGCCGTGTTTTTGCCGGTCCTCGGGGACGTGCCCCAGACCCTGTTCATTCCGGCGGCGTATACTCTCGCGGGTAATGTCCCGGCCCTTCAGAAAGATTCTGCCGGACGCGACCGGAAGGAGCCCGGCAATGGCGGCTGTAAGCTCCGACTGTCCATTGCCATCCACCCCGGCGATGCCCACCACTTCCCCCGCGTTCACCGAAAGGGAAAAAGATTTCACCGCCGGAACCCCCCGGGAACCGGTCACCGTAATATTTTCCAGCCGCAGAATTTCTTCACCAATTACAGGGGGCTTCTTTTCGATATGGAAATTCACCGCCCGGCCCACCATCATTTCCGCCAGATCATTTTCGTTGGCGGAGGCCACCTCCACCGTATCAATATGCCTGCCCCGGCGAAGCACCGTGCAGCGATCCGCCACGGCCTTTATCTCTTTTAGTTTATGGGTGATAAAAAGAATCGTTTTTCCTTCGGCCTTGAGCGCCTGGAATATCTTTAAAAGTTCGTCGATCTCCGGGGGCGTAAGCACCGCCGTGGGCTCATCAAAAATAAGTATATCCGCATCACGGTAAAGAATTTTCAGGATCTCCACCCGCTGCTGCATCCCCACGGAAATAGTTTCGATCCGTGCCCGGGGATCCACCGCCAGGCCGTACATTCCGGAAAGCTCCGCCACCCGTTTTTCAGCGGCGGCCAGGTCCAGATTCCCCAGCGAATTCCGGGACTCCATCCCCAAAATAATATTTTCGGTGACGGTAAAATTATGTACCAGCTTGAAATGCTGATGCACCATGCCTATCTTCAGGGCGGCGGCATCGTTGGGGCTGCGGATGGAAACTGTTCTGCCCCGGATTTTTATCACTCCGCCATCCGGATCGTAGAGGCCAAAAAGGATAGACATGAGCGTCGATTTTCCCGCGCCGTTTTCCCCCAGGAGGGCGTGAATTTCCCCCTGGGCCACCGCCAAACACACCCGGTCGTTCGCCACAACGCCGGGGAATATTTTGGTGATGTCAATCATCTCGATTGCGGGAGCAGCCTCAATCATCCAATGCTTTCAGGTCTTGGGGAAAGCCGGGGAGCCTCTTCGCCTCCGCATTGGTGGCCGCTATCTTTATCTGCCCGGAAATTATCTTCTGCTTTGTCTGTTCAAGCTCGGTTTTGATATTTGCCGGGAGCGCTTTATTAGTAACGGAATAGCCCACCCCGTTGGAAGAGAGATCAAAGGTGATAACCTCACCCTTGAATGTGTTATTTTTTACCGCATTAAGCCCCTGGACAACGCTGACTTCTACCATTTTAAGCATGGATGTAAGCACCGCCGAATCCGTGCCGGAGTAGATGCCTTCCTCATGCTGATCCGAATCCACCCCGATGGCCCACACATTTTTCCCCTGGCTCCGGTATTCTTTTGCCTGGGCGATAGTCCCGTTTCCGGCGGCCCCGGCGGCGGAGTAAATGGCGTAGACCCCGGAATCGTACCAGGTTTTGGCCTGGGTTTTTACCGAGGCGGCGTCGCTCCAACTGTTGACATAATAATCCATAATTTCCGCATCGGGGATAATCGAAAGGATCCCCTGAAAATAACCCACTTCAAATTTGGTGATGGTGGCCCCGGGAATTCCGCCGATAAATCCAAATTTGGGATTGGCGATTTTGTCGGCCTTAGCCTTCAGCGCCGCCGCCACGCCCACCAGATAGGAGCCCTCATGCTCGGCATACACCGCCTCCAGCACATTGGGAAGCCCCACCCAATCCACATCCACAATCATGTACTTCTGATTGGGGTTCGCCGTGGCTACCTCGGTAAGGGCGCTGTCCCAGGTAAAACCTGTCACGATGATGAGATCGTAGCCCTCGTCGGTGGCCTGCATAAGGTTGGGAATATACATATCCTGAGTCTGAGCGGTAACCACATCGTAGGATCTGCCCCGCTGTTTGGTGTTTTTCCAGGTATCGCCAAAAAATTCCAGAATGCCCCGCCATGCCGCCGCATTAAAGGATTTGTCATCAATGCCCGTAGAATCGGTCAAAAGCCTGACCGTGATGCCGCTCCCCGCACCGGCCCTGGCTTGATTACCGCCCCCGGCGAATACAAGACCTGCCGCCAAAGCGGTCAATAATACAAAAAACACAATTCGTTTCATTACAATTTCCTCCTTAAGAAAACCTTCTTTAAGCATAGTATTATTGACAGGGCGGGTCAAGAATGGGGGGAGGCGAGTCCATAGTCAAAAACGCCATGTTCTGTTATACTTACCTCATTATCGAGGTATATAATGACTGAACGAGCGGTGGTATTACAGGAAATTGATGATCTTCCGCCCCAATATTGGGGTGAAGTGGTGGATTTTGTCGGGTATTTGAAGCAAAAAACGCTGAAACAGGCGACTGAAACCATGCTGCTTTGCGAGTCAGTGCTGGCAAAGGATTGGGATACACCGGAAGAGGATGAGGTATGGAAAGATTTATAAAAGGCGATGTGGTGGAGTGTTTACCGCCGACAAAAACATTATCCATTCCATTGCCGGTCGCTTGTCTGAAACCAAAACTGCTGAAGTTATTACCGCTCTCCTCAACATCATTTCCCCCTGATTCCGGTGACTGACACCACCTGTGTTACCCCGTCACTTGTCAAGCTCAGTCTCCGGCGGGAAGCGGGGCCGGGCTGGCAAAAACGCCTGTAGAACTCACCTGCGCAGCCCTTGTTGGGTGCACGTTTCAGGCCTTTGTTGACGGGAATGATGGAAGATTGCGGGGGAGGTAATTGGCTTGTGGTGGTGTGCTGCCCTTCGGGCAGCTTGGCAAATGGTCTGCTCCGGTGATGAATTCCAGAAAATGTTTTTGCCAGCCCAGCCCCGCTCCCCACCAACCGGGACGCGAAAGCGTCCGACACCGTTAAGAATGGCGTAGGCCTCACTGCACAGAATAGATTGACAAAGGACGAAGGGCCGGCCACCCTGCCATGCAGTAGCGGGCAGAGCACAAAGTAGCGAGAGCATGAATTTAGTGCCTGGCACCTTTTTCGTTTGCCTACCGGCCCCGCTTCTGCCGCGCCATTTCGAGATTGTTCTTTGCCAGGGCGTGGTTCGGATCAATCCGCAGGGCCGCTTCGTAATCCGCGATGGCACGGTCGTAGTCACTCTTATTGAAATACGCAGCACCCCGGTTGTGATAGGCATTGGCATATTGGGGATCAATCCGTATTACCTCGGTATTATCCGCAATGGCCCGGTCGTAGTCATTCTTAAAGAAATACGTAAGACCCCGGTTGTAATAGGCATTAGCAAATTGGGGATTAAGCCGTATTGCCTCGGTATAATCCGCTATGGCACGGTCGTAGTCCTTCTTGTCGCGATATAAATTACCCCGGTTGTAATAGGCACTGGCATATTGGGGATTAAGCCGTATCGCCTCGGTATAATCCGCTATGGCACGGTCGTAGTCCTTCTTGTCGTAATATGAATTACCCCGGTTGTAATAGGCAATGGCATATTGGGGATTAAGCCGTATTGCCGCGGTATAATCCGCTATGGCACGGTCGTAGTCCTTTTTAGCGCTATATGAAGCACCCCGGTCGTTATAGGCAGTGGCATATTGGGGATTAACCCGTATTGCCTCGGTAAAATCCGCTATGGCCCGATCGTAGTCCTTCTTGTCGTAATATGATTTACCCCGGTTATAGTAGTCCACAGCATTCGCCAGAGCAGGGCTTGGCGCGGGTGCGGGTGTAGGAGTTGGAGCAGGTGCAGGGGTTACCGCCACAGGCTTGCTGCCGATGTATGCGGTTTCAAAATACTGCGAATATATCGCCGGGATCTGTTTACCGCCGCTGGCACGGCGCACGTCGGAGCCGGTCTTGTCAAAAAGGTCCCGTACTGAAAGGCCTGCGGTTTTCAGGTTGTTCAATAAATGGCTGGTAAAAAGGCCATTGCGGCCCGTGCCGTCTTCGGCGGTTGATCCCGCGCTGGTGGCGTAGACGATGATGCTGTCGGCGGGCTGGTTGGACACTACCTGGAGGCCCCGGCTGCCGCTCCGTTTCCACGAAAAGGGGTTGTCCCGGCATGCGTCCAGCACCACGATGTTAAGGGCGTTCCCCGCGGCGTTCAGCTCGTCCAGCAGGGCCTGTACCGATACCGCCCGGCTGCGCAGGAAACTTTCACTTTGGATATTTGCGTCCACCGGGATCAGAAAATTTTCGCCATTAGACTGCACCCCGTGGCCGGCGTAGAAAAGAAACCCGTAGTTCTGCTTCGAGGCGGAAAGCCGGTTTTTTAACCGTATGGCGGCGCCCTCCATCTGCTCCTGGCCGCCGTTAAGAACCAGCTCAACGGTCCAGCCCAGCCCCTTCAGGGCGGCTTCCATATCCCGGGCATCGTTCACCGGGTTGTTCAGTTTTGTAACGGAAGTATAACTCCCGTTGCCTATCACCAGGGCATATTTCTGCTGGGCGGCAAGAGAAGACAGCGCCAGCGCCAACATCAACACACAAAAAACGGGCTTTTTCATCCGAATTCCTCCCTATAGAGCGGAATTTTTTATATTATTGATCGAAATAACTGTTTTAGACAAGGCAGGGAAGTAGGGATCCAGCAATTCTCATTTTAGCCATAAACCTTTACCTTTAGTAGGCAGTGTTGGGTGGGGAGCGGGGCTGGGCTGGCAAAAATGATCTGGAATTCCCCACCGGAGCAGACCATTTGCCAAGCTGCCCGAAGGGCAGCACACCGCCATTACCCGAATAAGCCCTCGCAATCTTCCATCACTCTCGTCAACAAAAACCTAAAACGCGCACCAAACAAGGGCTGCGTAGGTGGATTCCACCAGCTATTTTTGCCAGCCCAGCCCCGCTCCCCACCCGGAGACTGATCTATGGAGATACCAGAGGCTTCCCTGGCTAAAATGAGAATTGCTGGTACAGATCCGGGGGACTTTAGTCCCTTGACAAAATAATCAACATAGGTCAATGTACCTTTTCAAAGTAATAGATCGCAAAATGGCGGAATATTACCGGAAAAAACTAAAAAAAACCATAAAAGGGCCTTCAGATTTTGATTATGCTTTCTGGAGGCGCCAAAGGGAGAAAGGGATGAAACAAGAATTTGTCACCCGGATGCACAAATCACTTTTGGATCTCAAAACGGAGATCCTTACCAACCTGGTTAACGGTAACGAGGACTTTAAGGAAATCGTGGAGGGGATGGACCCCAAGGATATTGCCGATATCGCCTCCGACGATATAGACCGGAAGATGATCGAGGCCATAGGTTCCCAGGATCTGAAACGGCTCAAGCTGATAGATGCCGCCCTGGCCAGGATTCAGGAGGGTAAATACGGGCTCTGTATGAAGTGCAGCAAGAAGATCCCCCAGGACAGGCTGGAGGCGATTCCCTACGCGGTTCTCTGTATCGAGTGTAAAACCGCCGATGAACGGCGAAACCGGTAACCTGCTTCGCAGGTTACTTGGAGAATTGGGGCGTCGGGGAGTTGTTAGCAAGCCTTGACAGATCACGATGCCCCAATTCTCCAGGCTTTTGTATAGGACCTATAAGGGGCGGGGGGTCCAGCGGGGGCGGCCGTTTTCCCGGCCTTCAAAAAGCAGCGTTTCCTTAAAACCGGCCCGGCGCAGGGTTTCTTTTGCCAATGTGTAATGGCCATTGAGGTCTTTTGCACGGTGGGCATCGGCGGTGATGATCACTGGAGCTAAAGCTCCTTGAACTGAAGTTCCTTGAGCTCCTTGAGCCAGAAGCTTGAGGAACGCGGGGGAAGGGTAGGTGTCTTTTATTTTGCCCCGGTTAAGGCCCCCGGTGTTGACCTCCGTGACGATGTGCTGCTGGAGGCCGATAAGCAGGGCGATGCGGGAAAGCCGCTCGAGATAATTTTTGCTTTCTATGTCAAACCATTGATCATCACCATTATTTTTCCTGATAAGGTCCGCATGGCCCAGAATGTCAAAGCCCCCGGCGGCTATCATTTTTTCCAGCGTGTCCCAGTAGGCCCCCATCGCCGCCTCCCCGTCGCCGCCGTAACTTTCCCCGACGCCCCGGGCGAATTCCTCCGGGGGGCCGTCCACGGTAAAGGGCTTCCCTTTGGGGGGGACCAGGTAATGGACCGAGCCGATGAGGTAGTCCAGGCCCATTTCACGGTACTCCCTGTCCGCGGGGCCTGTGAGGCCGTCTATAAAGTCCGCCTCCAGACCTGCGTAAATGTTCAGCCGGCCCTTCCAGCGTTTTTTCGCCGAGCGGATAGCATCGAGGTATTCTTCCAGCCGGTCGTCCCCCAGATGCCAGCCGGTAACGAAACCTGTTTTTTTGGTGATGGGGGCGTGGGCGCTGAAGCCCAGCGAATGGAGATTTTTTTCTTTAGCGGCGCGGCAAAATGTTTCCACATCGTCCTCTCCGTCACAAAAAGTAGTGTGGGTGTGAAGGCAGGAAAGGTTCATTTCAATTCCTCCAGACAATCAGCGGCTTTTTCCCGGAACCTTGCAAAGGATTCTTCCAGCAGCGGCAGGGCTATAGCAGCCTCAGCGTTATCTTTATTTTTACATGACCGCTCCAGGCGTTCAGCGATGCCGCCCAACTCTTCCGCCGAAAGGATCCGTCCGCTGCCCACGATGGTATGGGCATCCCGCCAGGCGTTTTCCCATTCTTCCCGGAGAATCAGGCCGGGGAAATTCTTTAACTGATTTTCCGTGCGCCTGATAAAGATTTTCAAAACATCCAGGACGCCTTCCTTATCGCCCGAAAAATTATCCAGTAATTTTTTTTTGTCAAAGATGGCTTTTTGTTCCACAATTTGTCCCATCGTCTTACATACCGGGCTTGAGAATTTTCTCGGCTTTTTTGAAAAGATCCGCCGGATTCATGGGTTTGGTGAGGTAATTTTTTATCCCCATCTGGAACGCCCGGATCAGGGCGTCCCGCCGGTTGACCGAGGAAAGGATGATCACCGGGAAATCTTTCCCCAGGGCCTGCATGGTTTCAAGCACCTTAAAACCATCGATTTGGGGCATTATCAGGTCCAAAAAGGTAAGATCGAATTTTTCCGTCTCCAGGGCTTGAAGGTATTCGTCGCCGCTGCTAAAAGTTTTTATTTTTGCACCCAATGGTTTGAAGACGCTTCTGATCTGTTCCAGCACGACTTCATCATCATCCACCGCGGCAATGCTGCTCCGCTGAACAATTTCCTCGAAGGTGTCGGCGGTAACGGCGGCCCGGGCCTTTGTTTCAGCATCAAAGCGAAGGGTCAGCGATTCGGCTTCCACAGAATCTTTCTGGGAAAAAATCTTTTGCCCGATAATGCCCACCTTTTGATTTTCATTACCGGTGCCGGGCATTGATGCAAGGAACCCCTCCATGGCTGCCTGAATGTTATTCACCACCACGATACCCCGGTATTCTTCCTGTTCTTCAATAAATTTTTTTGCGAAAGGATCGGCGGTAAGAATTCTGATGTAGGAAGGCCGGGCCCGCGAAGCGTGTATCACCGTTTCAAACAGCTTCATCATGTTGGGCGTGTCCGCATGGGTCAGTTTTATGTTAAAAAACATAAGCAGCACCTTGGGAACCCGGATCGCGTAGAGTTCAATCATTTCGGTAATTCTGAATTTCAGCAGATCGATTTTGTCCTCGTTAAGCCCCTCGGAAATCTCGATAAAAATAATATCATCGCTCAGGTGGACTTCCATAAGGCCGGGACTCTTGTCCAGCTTGAAGGGCATGCCCAGAATTTCCGACATTCCCGCAAAAAGGGCATCGACCTTTACCGGTTTGGTAAATACCTTTTTTACATTATGGGGGATAAGGTCGATAACTTTTTTCTGTTCAATATTCCGGGCCAGCACGAACACCGGGATCTTCGTTGTATGGGGATTGGCTTTTTTCTGCCTGAGCACTTCTATAAAACCATTCTGGTTTAAATGATAGTCCAGTATAACAAGGTCGGGCCGGAGGTTGCTGGTTTTGGAGGCGCCCTCCAGGGCATTGCCGGCCACCGTCACCTCTATATCTTTTTCCTCAAGCTTTTGACGCATATATTCGCGGAAGTGGGCCGATTCATCAATGACAATAATTGAATTCATCCTATGTTCTCTGTAAACTGTATTATAACAAATATTTACCGGCGTGGAAACCCGGTACAAAGGGAGGCGTAATGCCCAAAAAGGCGATTTTGTTTTTGGCCGAGGGCTTCGAAGAAATTGAGGCCCTGACCCCGGTGGATTACCTCCGCCGTGCGGGGATCGAGGTCTGTACCGCCGCCATCGGCGCCGCCAGCGGCAGGGGAAAAACGGTGACGGGCTCCCACGGGATTCCGGTGATTGCCGATGCGGAATTGGCCGAACTGAAGGCCGGGGGAAAGCTTGTTCCCGGCGGCTGGGATGCGGTTCTGCTGCCCGGCGGCCTTCCCGGGGCGTCCAACCTGGCGGCCTCGGTAGAACTGGGGGCCTTTCTCAAGGCCATGGCGGGCGAAGGCAAAATCGTGTCGGCCATCTGCGCCTCCCCGGCGGTGGTTCTGGCCCCCCTGGGGCTTTTGGCGGGCCGCCGCTTTACCTGTTACCCCGGCATGGAGGAAAAAGTGGACACCAGTGTCAAAGGCACCAGTGCCAAAGGCGCACAATGGCTGGAGGAAAAGGTGGTGATCGACGGAAATATCATCACAAGCCGGGCCGCGGGAACCGCCGGCCTTTGGGCCATGACCCTTATCGGCATACTGGCCGGGGAAGATGTCGCCCAAAAACTGACCGCCTCGGTGCTTCTCGGGGACAGGTAAGCGCAGGGAGCGCCCGGCGCCATAGGCGTTACGATGCCGATGACGCCTGAAGTGTCTTCGCCAGATGGGCCAGCCGTTTGGGATCGATTCTGGTGCCCGGCGTATCTAACACTTCCCGGGCGGCCCGGTTCCCCAACTGGGCACATTCGGAGAGGGACCGGCGGCGTACCCAGCCGCAGAGAAAAGCCGCACAGAAGGCGTCCCCGGCGCCGGTGGTTTCCAGGGGGATGACCGGCAGCGTTTCCGCCCGGTGGATATCTCCACCGGCAAAAACCACCGCCCCCCGGGAGCCCCGTTTTACCACGATGATGGGATAAAGCTCCCCCCGGGTGAGTTTACGGAAGAATAAACAGCTCCGGCGAAAAACAGAATCGCCCTGCCGCCACTCCCCGGAAAAAGCCAAGCTGATTTTGTTTTCATCTTCGGGATCAGCTTCCGGCGACCCAAGAGCCTCGTAAAAAGCCTTCGACTCTTCCTCGTTCATAAAAAGAATCAGCGGGTATTCCTGACAAAGGCAGAGTATATCTTTTGCGCAAATTTTTGCCATTTCGATTGAGCCAATATCCAGGGCGATTTCCGTGCCGTGTTTAACCGCCAGTTCCAGTATCCTTTTGATAAGGCCCTCCCGGCCAAGCATATAGCCGTCCAGAACCACCACCCGGGCCTTTTGAAGGCTTTCCTCAACAATGTCATCCCCGGACAAATCCAGGGCGGCGGAGGGAGACACGACGATGCGGGTTTCCCCCTCGGCACTGCGGAGCATAAGAAAAATGCCCGTGGGTTTTGGCGACCGGGAAAGGAGGAGCTCTACCCCCGCTTCTTTTAACTCATTCTCAAAAAGTTTGGCGAAACGATCCGGCTCCCCCCTGTGGGAACCCACCATGCCGGCGAACCCCGATGAGACCCCCAGAAAAGAAGCGATCTTGGCCACATTGGATGCGCCGCCCCCGGCAACGGCGTTGATGTCATTGAGCAATGCCAGAATTTCCCGGATAGTTTTATCATCCGTATGCTGAACCGGAGCTGTCAAGCCAAAAAGATTATCCGGATCCCCTTCAACTTCCGCGAAAATATCCACCAGGGCATTTCCGATGCAGAGTAACTCTATGTCTTTAACGCTATCAACAGTCACGATTTGCCTGGGCAATTTAGCCTGGGCTATTTTGGCTGGGCGATAATTGAAGCGAGATTGGGGTTCTTTGCCAGCTCATTCTTTAAGCCCTCGGCCCGGCCCTTGTTCACGTAGCCCTTGCTCTGGAATGAGTAGGTAAATTTGGTATGCACATCGTAGGTGCCCGCCATCAGCGCATAGGCATCCTCGGTCATCACCAATTCCTCATCGGTGGGGATGATGTACACCGGTATCTTCGACTCAGGTTTGCTGATGAGCGTCTCCGTGTTCCGGGTATGGGACATCTCGTTCTTCGCCGGATCGTAGACAATGCCAATTCCCTCAAGCCCCTCGAGAATTTTATTCCGCATGAACCAGGCAAACTCGCCTACCCCGGCGGTAAAGACCAGCGCATCCACCCGGCCCAAAGTCGCCTGATAGCCGCCTATGTATTTTTTTACCCGCTGGGCCTCGATGTACTGGGCCTGCAAAGCCTTTTTATCGCCCTTTACCGCCGCGGCCTGAATGTCCCGCCGATCCGTAAGGCTACCGGTGAGTCCCAAAAGCCCGGACTTTTTGTTCAGCGCATTTTCGATTTCCGCGGCGCTCATGCCGGTTTTCCGCATCACATAGAAGGGAAGAGCGGGGTCCAGATCCCCGGAGCGGGTCCCCATGACCAAACCTTCCAGCGGGGTAATGCCCATGGAGGTGTCGAAGGAACAGCCGTCCTTAACGGCATTCACCGAGGCGCCGTTTCCTAAATGGCAGATGATAAGATTTGTTTTGAAGGGGTCCTGCCCCAAAAGCACCGCCGCCCGTTTGGCGGTGTAGAGGAAGCTGGTGCCGTGGAAACCGTAACGGCGGACCTGGTACTTTTCATACCATTCGGAGGGCACCGCATAGAGGTACGATTCGGGCGGCATGGTCTGGTGCCAGGCCGTGTCCATGACGGCGCAGTGGGGTACATTAGGCAGCACTTTTTTGGCCGCCTCTATCCCCATGATGTTGGCAGGGTTGTGGAGGGGGCTCATGTCCTGCATCTCCGCAAAGGCCTTCATGGCCGCATCATCGACAATCACCGACTTGGTGAATTTATCGCCCCCATGGACCACCCGGTGGCCCACGGCCTTGATCAGCGACATATCACTTAACACCCCGGTTTCCTTATCGGTCAGGGTTTTGATGATCAGCTCCACCGCATCGGTGTGGTTGGGGCAGTCGTGCTGCATCACAATTTCTTCCTTCCCCTTTGCCTTGTGGGTGATAAAGGAGCCCCCGACCGTTACCTTTTCCACAATGCCCACCGCCAGAATGTCTTTGGCATCCCAGTCATACACCTGGTATTTCGCCGATGAAGAACCGCAATTCAATGTTAAAATTATCATTTTTTCCACCTTGAGAAAGATTTATTTTAGTATATAAGGAACAGGGGGCAAGGAACAAGGAGGCATTTCAGGAAACGCAAGCGGTTGTTTGCCGCTTATTTTTCACTCAGGTTGAACACCCCGTCCCAGTCGTCTTTGGGCGGAACGGTGAGGTATTCGCCGGTACGCCGCAGGTAAAGGGCCGCGGGCTTGTCTGCGGGATCAAGGGCACGGACCTGATTAAAAGCGGCCTGGGCTTTTTCCCATTCCCGCCTTTCAAAAAGATCAAGGGCATGGTCAAACAGGGCGGCCTTTTCTTTTTGCGCCGCCGTGGCGTTTTCCTTAGTTTCAATCAGTTCGTGGAGCCGCACCGGCTCGGTGATACCTACTACCCGGACACGGTCCAGCCTGCGGGTCAGGAGCCGGCCCCCTGTTTCCTTTACCGTGTCTTCGGAAGTTAGAATCCAGGTGCCGTACTGCTTGTTCACCCCTTCAAGCCGGGCCGCCAGGTTGACGGTGTTTCCCATGATCGTGTAGTTCATTTTTTCTTTGGTGCCCATGTTGCCGGCGACCATGCTGCCGGTGTTAATGCCAATGCGGGTCAACAGCGGCGAGGGGGACAGTTTTTCTTCCATAATGCCCCGGTTCAGTTCCTGTTCCAGGCGCCGCATGGTGATGGCCGAAAGACAGGCCCGCAGCGCATGATCCGGCAGATCCAGGGGCGCGCCGAAAAAGGCGATGATGGCATCTCCTTCGTATTTGTCGATAGTACCTTTTTCCGCCAGCAGCACATCGCTCATGGCGGTAAGATAACGGTTCAGCAGATGGACCAGATCTTCCGGGTCAAGCTGCTCTGAAATGGTGGAAAAGCCCTGTACATCGGTAAAGAGGGCGGTCATGTGGCGCTTGATGCCGCCCAGCCGGAAGCGGGAAGGGTCGGCGAGGATTTCTTCCACAACGTCGCCCGACACATAGGTGGAAAGGGCCTTACGGATAAAACTTTTTTCCCGTTCCGAACCTGAGTAGGAAATAATTTCCCTGACAATAACCGACACCACCGCGGCAAGCGCCGCCCCCAGGGGACCCAGGAATATGCCGGCAAAACGAAACAGCAGCAGCGGAACAAGGGCGATCAGGGCGGTTAAACCAAAACCCAGAGCGGTCCGCAGCCCCGGCCGGAATTTCCCCGACAGCAGGCAGAAGACGGGGATGAGCAGGGTGAGCAGTATGCTCCAGAGGGGATGCAGGGGAGTGATGAATGACTGAGAAAGAATGGTGTCCAGTACCACCGCGTGGGTGCCTACATTGACGTATTGTCCCCAGAAGGGATTAACCCCGATGTCGGTGGTTCCCGTATCAACCCGGCCGATGATGCAGAATTTTCCCTCAATGCCGCCCCGCAAACGTTTATCGGTCTCTTCGTATTGATCCAGGCATTGTCCCAAATATTCCGCGGCTGTGGTGATATACTCCGCTTCATCGGCGATTGCCGCGGCGCTTTCGCCGTATAGTTCCTCCAGGCTGCGCGTTATGGCGGCGATTTTTTCTCCCAGGTCAAGGTCAAGCAATTCCCTGATACAGGCGCGGCTTTGTCTCCGGTACTCCTGGTATTCGTCAAAGGCAGCGTCGGAACAATCGGCCAGAGCCCGTTCCAGAGCCGCAGCGGTGGCATCGGTAAGGGCGATAATCCGGCGGATAAGCGGGGACGCGTCCATCAGTGCGGGGTTAAATTGCGCAAAGAAGGGAATATCCGCCTGACTCAGGGCGCGGACGTATTCGGTCATATCCAATTCCAGGTCTTCCAATACAGAAAATTCCGCGAAACTGATATGGGAATAGCTGGCGGAATAATCCGTGGGCGGCCAGTCAAGCATCATCCTGCCCCGTGTATCCAGGGGAATGACAATGTCCTGCGTAACCGTGTCTGCAGCCGCTGCCGGGCTTATGGCGGCGGCATTTTTCGGCAGCACCGCATTTTTCAGGATGAGCCTGCGCTTCTCAAGGATGATCCGGGGATCACCCAGATAGTGCACCAGCGGCGCAAAGGTAAGCTGCAGGTACCACTGATCCCTGACATTCTGGGCAAGAAAGATGCGCCGCCTGACGCCGTCTCCATCAATAAGGATATTGGTAAAACCCGCGCCTTTGACGGATTGGGCAAAGGACGGAAGGGCGGGTAATACATCCACAAAGGGTTTGGCAGATACGCTGGTAATAGCCCCCCGGTGGGCGTCTGCGGCAGCTTCCAGAGGATAGGAAAAAAGTTCCTCGGCCATGGGCCGCCGCTCGGCCTGTTCGCCTTCCAGTTCTTCCTGGCGAAGGTTCAGGGTACCCCAGACGCTGCCCATCAGGGCCGCAGAGCGGGCCAGAAATTCGTCATTATCACGGGCCACCCGCCGGGTCCGGGAAAAAAGGTCGTCCCGCTCCGCGCCGATAAGATCCGTCAACTCCCCGGCAAAAAGGCCCGATTCCAGGGGTGAAAGCCGGCCGGACTCCACGGCGGCGGCAAAGTCGGACACATGGGCGCTAATCTCCCCAAAACTCCGGTCAAAATCCGCCGACAGCCCCTGGTTCAAGTATACAGCATCTACCCCTTCCGGCCCCTTGTCGATAAATTCAATATCGAAGATAGCCGCGTGGGCATTGTACTCCTTGAGCCGCAGCAGCCCCGAAGCCGTTACCGAGCGGGGCCAGGGAAACACCCCGTTATACGCAATAGCCGTATCATCCACATCCAGAAAGACCACGTTTTCGATACGATCCCGTTCCGCCCTGAAACGGAGAAAAAGATCGTAGATACGTTCTTCAGCCGGGGCAAAAATGCCGGTGATATAAAAAAGCGAAAAGAACGCCGCCGCAGCCAGACCGATGATAGCGTCTTTTTCCCTTCCCTTAAAAACACTCATACAAACCCCTATTACCAGTTATATTCCGGCTCGTTGTTTATGTTGACTAATGCCCCGTTGCCGAGGTTGTGGTTGCCGGTAACGATTACGCCCGGAGGTGACGGTGTCCCGGTGGACCATATTCCGCCGCCGGAAGCCATACCCGTCGTTCCGGTGATTTCAGCGGTATTATCGCTGATATTTCCGCTACTTAAGATCATAGACACGGTGCTCTCGTTGCATATCCCTCCGCCCAACGATTTCGAATCACTCTGGGCGTGATTAAGGGTGATAGTCCCGCCGTTCATGGTAAAAGAAGGCGCGCCGCCGTTAGCAAGATACACCCCGCCGCCCTCGGCTTGACTATTTGCAGCACTGCCTGTGGCGGAATTGTTCCTGATGAGCGCGCTGCCCGACATGGTGAAGCTGCCGTCATCCATATATATGCCGCCGCCATACGCTAAGGCAGAATTTATCGAATTGTTCCTTTCAATAACACCGCCTGACATGATGACCGTGCCTTCCCCGATGTAGAGGCCGCCGCCGCCGTCGCCGTCGGCTTTATTGCCACTGATGGTTCCGCCGTTCATGGTAAAGGCGGCGCCATTACCCCCAATATGCACCCCGCCGCCATTGCCGCTGCCGGTGGCTTGATTGTCACTGATAGTTCCGCCGTTCATGATAAAGGCGGCATTGGCGCCATTGCCGGAGATCGCCACTCCTCCGCCGCCATTGCCGGTGCCGGTGACTTGATTATCGCTGATGGTTCCACCGTTCATAATAAAGGTGGCGCTGCCGCCGCTGCTGCCCTCAACAAACACCCCACCACCGCTGCCGGCTGTCTGGTTGTTGCTGATTGTTCCGCCGTTCATGGTAAAGACGGCGTTGCCGCTGAAGCCCTGGATCATCACTCCGCCGTTGCTATTGCCATTGGTAATCGTTGTACTGCCGTTCATGATAAGGGTGGCGTCAGCTACAGCAACCAGGACATCTGTCGTGCCGGCATAGCTACCGTCAATGACCAGGGTGTTTTCCGGGTGATCCGGGTCCCCCAGGGTCAGTGTGGCGGAAGGGAGCTGGGGAGAACTGACGTTTGGCGGAATGCTGATTAAAGGGTCCGGGGACACGCCCGTAGTTGGCCAGGTAATTTTTTTTACCCCGGACGCGGACGCCAGGATGATGTTTGTCCCGGGAGGCACGCTGAGGCTATTGACAGCAATGTCACCGGCTACCAGGATGTACTCCGGTTTGCCGTCGTCCCGCGCATGGTCGACTGCGGTTGTTAACTGCCGATCATTGTGTACTTCGGTTGCGGTATGCAGGGGGATTTGTGCGGCATTGGCGCCGGGTTGCACGGTTACCGTTGCACTGCCGATGGCCCGCAGTATCCGGTCGGGGAAAGCCTTGGGGTCGGGGGGGGTAATTGAGTCGATATAATTGAAGGGCGGAGCCCCCATGGCGCGGACATCAACGGTCCATATACCGGGATTAACAAGGAAGCTGACCGTACCGCTGCCGGATACGGTTTGGGTAAGGGTGGGGCCGGGGCCTGAAAGGGTTACGGTAAACACCATGCCGGCAAGTTCCGCCGGGGGATCAACGGCGACGCGGGAAAGGCCGGTTGTGCCGCCGAAATTAAGGGTCAGCGTACCGTCGCCGGCATCGCCCTGCCAGGGGCTCCAACAAGCCGAAAAAAAACACAGTACCACAAAAACCGTCACCAGGGCGGCTATCGGTTTTTTCATATTCCGCATAGTTTTTCCTTAATTATCAATCAAAAACAAAATTGAAGACAATAATATCAGAAGGCGGCATGGCCGGACCGGAGTTTAGAGCCCCTGTTTCGCCCATTCCCGCCGGAGCTTTTACCCGCAGTTCCGATTCGAATGTTTCCTGGGGATCTTGCGCGCGGCCCTGGTTGTCTATCCGGCCGGTGTCGCCGGAGCCTATCAATACGATTCCGCCCGACTGCCCGTGAAACTCCACCACCCCCTCGTTCACCGTGGTATTAAAGGTGTCAGATTCAAATTCGGTGCCCCGCACCGAGGCGGTGGCGCTGGGGGTTTGTACGGTCAGGTTGGTTTTAGTTCCCGCCGGAGGCTTTACCTCTACCCGGACCCTTCCGGCCTGGAGCTGCAGGTTGACTGTTTCGGAGTTTTGGGACTGGATCATCTCTTCCAGCGAGAGCCGTGTCAGGGGCCGCACGGTAATGAGCGAATTGCCCACCGCGATAACGGCGCTGCTCTTGAAGCCTGTGGAGACTATGGCTTTTGCCGGCACCGCGTCTCCGGCTTTGGCGGGAACAAAGGCAGTTTGACCGGGGTGTTTTATTTCTACCGTGCCGTCCGCGTTCCGCAGTGTCCCCTGCTGGGCAAATACCGCCGGGCCCGCCAGACATATCAAAAGCACCAATAAAAATTTTCGCATAGCCCCTCCTTCTCTCACAAAAAACTAAAACAAAGCCAGCAGCGCATTAAGCTGTATCTGCCAGCGGACATCTGAGTTATGTTCCGGCGCGGGGATAAAGGCTCCGCCGCCCAGGTTCAGGCGCAAATCTGAAACGGGGCTGTAGGTAAACTGGGTGTAGACCTCAGCGCCCAGCAGATACGAATCGGGATCCCGGACCGGCCAGACGGTGTAGGTTCCCAAATCGGTCCGGAGGAAATACCGGCCTTCTACTTCCAGCGCCAGTTTTTGGTGCAGCCGGGCGTTATATCCCGCCGCTATTGAAGCCAGGCCTGAAAACGAAGCCTTGAGAATTTTACCCTGTGAAACGGTGGTCAAGGGCATAAAAGCGGTAACCGAATCATTTTCCTGTTTGCCCGAAGACCAGCGGCCTCCCAGATAGATCCGATCCGTAATACCGCCCGGAGGCATCAGGAACAGTCCCAGTTCCCCTGCGAAAGCCGTTTTTGGCTCCGTTTCGGCGGCTTCAATCAGTTCCATCACGCCTCCCCCCTCAAAGATAAAGAATTTCCAGGGGAAACTGAACCGGGCCGCAAGGTACTGGCTGTGGTACAGATTTTCTTCGCCGCTTACATCAAACTGGCCCAACAGGGCAAGTTTAAGCCGCAGGCGTCCCCAGAGGGAGTCGGTATACGACACCTGCGCCAGCACACGCCGGGGGGAAAAGTAGGTTCCGCCAAAATCTTCCCAATCCAGCGGGCTGTTATGATCTATCAGTTCTTTTGTGGTTATGGCGATATTGGCGGTCTTTTTGTAGAGAAAGCCGGTGTAATAAGCCCCCAGGGAAAAAATGCCCGTGCCCAGGCCGGTCTCAAAAGAAAGGCCGTCAAACATACCGGCGGCGATAAAACCAAAGGGATCCGCGTAATGGATTCTGCCCGCTTCAAGCTGGGAACCCCCAAACCGAAAACGCAGGGAAGCCCGGATCAGTTCGGGGAAAAAAGTCCAGTCACTGTCCGTAAGTTTTGCGGTCAACCCTGCGGAAACGTAGAAGTCCAGGTCTTCCCTCAAGGCGGCGGAAACCCAGGGGATGAGCTTTCCGGTATAGCTAAATGCCGGATCCCCCGCGCTATTCCCTGCTTCGGGGGTCTGATCCAACAGCAGCCCCAGATCGGCGGAAAAAACCGTTGGCACAAAAATGCAGAAAAACAAGGCAAGGGCCGGGATACGGTACAGTTTCATAATAACCTTACTCCAGAATAATGATCTCTACCCGCCGGTTCCGGGCCATACCCTCCGGCGTGGCATTATCCGCCAGCGGCCGTATCGCGCCGTATCCCCGGACGGTAATTTCGTCCGGGCGGCGGACTCTCAAGTGGATCAGGTAATCCGCCACAGCCTGGGCACGGTTTTGGGATATACTCAAACGGCCATCTTCGCTTCCCGCCAGGGCAGTATGTCCGGCTACCAGCAGCTTTTTTTGGGGCAGAATTTTCAGAATACGGGCGATTTCCTTCAATTTGGCTTTTTCGGTATTGGTGAGGGTAGAGTCGTCCGCCTGGAACTGGAGGTTAGTAAGGCTGATGGATACCCCTTCTTTGGTGACCTCAACGGTGGCAGTGACCGCGCCGCTTCCCCGGGCAATCTGTTTGTTCAATGTTGCCACAAGCCGCTGCCTTTCGGCCTCGGTAATGGCAAGGATCCTCCCGATCATGTAGAGCAGCCGCTCCCCGGAAACCTGCATGGCCGGATCGGTTCCCGGCGGCAGTATGTCCTGATACATCAGTTCCCGGTATGCATAATGCGGATTTTTGAAAATTGAGTAAAACCAGCCCCCGTTCAGGTCAAAAGACCGCATTAAAAGCAGGGAAAGACCGTTTAGCCGTACCGGATCTGCAGGACGGGCATTTTTTGGTATCCAGCCCCGTTCCAATGCAAAACCGAAGGCCTCAGCGGGCTCTTTGATAGCAGCCACGTCCGCCGCTTCCAACACAAACCGGGCAGTATGATCCCACCGCAGAGCGGAAGTGTTCAGAATAATTTCTACTTCTTCCGCCGTGCTTTGCTGGCCTTGCAATCCAGCGGCAAAAATGGTAAAAAACAGCGAAAAAATACCGATTTTTAACAACTTTGTCATTTTATTCCTAATATGAGAGTATACCGTCATTTGAAAAAAATACCAGGAAAATACGTCATTTTTTGCAAAAATTTCCCCGGCAATTGACAGGCTCTGCGCTTTGCCGGTATTATTACAAAACGTAAGGATAAGAGGAGTTACAGTGGCAAAAGAAGAAGCGATTGAAGTTGAAGGTGTTGTCAAGGAAGCCCTGCCCAATACCATGTTCCGGGTAGAGTTGAACAACCAGAACGGACACCTTATCCTTGCCCATCTTTCCGGCAAAATGCGCAAACATTACATCCGTATCGTTCCCGGCGACCGGGTGCGGATTGCCCTTTCCCCCTATGACCTGAGCCGGGGCCGTATCATCTATCGGGAACGCTAGCTCCCGTCTTTTGTTCACCTTTCAAGATTACCCAGGTTGCCCCGGAGCCTCCCTCAGCGGCGGACCCGAAACCGTGTTCCCCGGCATAAGCGCAGGTTTCGATGAACCGGGTGGAAAGCTGCTTTAAGAGCGCTTCCCCGGCGGAATGGTTCCCCTTTCCATGGATCACCAGCACCTTGTCAAAACCCTGGCGGCGGCTGTCCTCGAAAAAAGTATTCAGGGCGGTCCAGGCTTCGTCCTGTAAAAGGCCGTGAAGGTCGATGACGGCATCGGGCTTTTTGCGGAGAAGGCGGCGGCGGCGTTCCGCCAAGGCACCGGGGCTTTCCCTTTCCCGCGCTTCGGCATCTTTATCCGGCACGGGATTATCCCGAAGCCACTCGTCCATTATATTCCCAAAATCCATGACAGAAAAATCCCTTAAGGGCTGCGGCCCTTAGTAATGTATGACTTTTTCCCGGAGCGTCCAGCCGCCTGAGCCTTCCGGTCCTTCCAGATAAATCCAGGAACCGGAGACATTACGGATGATCACCCGCTGGCCTTCGCCAAACCGGGATTCCACCACCCCCTGGGGATCAGGAATCCGGTGGAGGACAGTTTCTTCCCGCAGAACACCGGGACCTTCGCCGTCTTTACCCCGGCCCAGGGCGCCGGCGGCTAAAATCAAAACAGCGGGGATCAGCAAAACCGCCAAAAATCCGGTAATACCGTTAAAACAGCGGGATGAAAATAAAGTTACGGATTTTTTCCCCCGGCGGGCAAAACGGACCCGGAGGATACGGCCCCCGACGAGGAGGCATATCAAAATGAGGTCGGCGGGTAAAAAAAAGAGAAACACCTTTTGGGGCCGCCAGATTTCGTCTGCCCCGGGGGCGAGCCCCAGAGCCTTTTCCATTTCCCGCCGCAGGGGCCGGAGTTTTAAGGCCCAGATGCTTTCCCGCTCGTAGAGCCGTATCTCCGCCACGGCTTCTCCTCGGCGGCCTTCTTCCCAAAGATGCCGGACTTCTGTCAAAATCCCCTCGTATTCGCCCCGGAAAAGGGGAAAACTCGCCGTTTCGGCGGGAATTGGGGGAAACGGAAAAATGAGGGGAGCGGCATTTATCGCCGCGGCTTCACGCAAGAGCGGCTCGGGGTCAACGGCGGCGGCGGTAGTATGGATTCCGGCGGCAGGGGTATGGATTCCGGCGGCGATTTTTCCCGGGGCCGGCCGCAGGGGGATTTTATAGGCGGGGATCTCTCCGGACCGAAGGTCCGGGTTGGTACCGTTATAGGTAAAACGGAAAGCGGGCAGCGCCAGTTCAGCTCCTTCCAGGGGGATAACCCGGAGACGGAGGACACCACCGTTTTGGCGATCTTCTTCCCTCGGAGGCAAAACCTCGATAATTGCATTTCGGGGAGGCTCGGGCGAATAAGCCTGAAACAGGGAATCATCCGGAGGGCTCGTTGTTTCCAGTACCAGCCGCAGCTCCGCCGTTTCGCCAATGACAAGATACGGCGATGGGGGAATCCAGCGGAAACGGAGACGGGAAGCCGGGGCCGGACCGGGAATAAGGAAACTCATCTCCCGGGTCAGGGCTGTTCCGTTGGGGGTCCGCGCCTCAAAAGGCGCCAGGGTGAAAGAACCGGCAGCCAGGGGGAGAAACACATAATCCACCGCCGTCAGCCGCCGTTCACCGCTTTCGCCGCCTCTGACCATCCGCAGGGCGGTGCGGACCTGCTCCAGCCGGAGGAGATCGGGAAAAGGCGGCGGTATGACTTCTACCTCTGCCGGCTGGGGATGATCCACCAAAACGGTGAAGGTCCAGATGGTCCTGAGCGCCGGGTTTCGGGAGGATGTTTGAACTTCAACTTGAACTTGAATTACCGGGGCTGTTTCCTCTGACACTATTCTGCCGGGCGAAAAAACCCAAAGGAAGATCAGTAATCCGGCCCCGCATAGGTATCTTCTTCTGTCCATTCCCTGCTTTTCCAATGATCCTGCTCCTTCATGCGGATATAATCAAAAAGGGCTTCAGCCTTTTCGCCCTCAGGCTTGCTGTTTCCGGAACCCTGCGATGCTGCGGTTGCGGCGGCGGATCTTTCCCGTGAAAGGGCCAATAAACTTAGCTCCAGATTCCGTTTCGCCTCAAGACGGCCGCCGTCTTTTTCCAGCGCTTCCCTGAAAGATTCGGCGGCCCGGGTAAAATCACCCTGTTCAAAATGGACGATCCCCCGGTTGTAGCGGAGGCGGTAGGCCAGCTCGGTTTCTTCACCGGGATTTGATTCAGCCAGAGATTTCTCCGCGGCGTCAAAACGCTCCAGCGCGGCGCCGCCTTCGTCCATGGAAAAATAAACCGATCCCAGGCCGTATTCGGCATAAGGCGCCGCCGAATCGTATTCCCGGGCTTCGAGGTAAGAAGCGATGGCCTCGGTATACATCCCCCGGGAAAAGAAAAAGTTCGCCTCCATGATGAGGAGCTGCCCCGCCGTCCGGGCGCAGGAGGAAAGGCAGAGGATAAGGGCCGCCCCCAAAAGGCCCCGGAACGCCTGTGTTTTAATGCCCATAAACCGGGAAAGCGCCCAAAAGAAAAGACCCAAACAGACAAAAACATACCACCAGGACCCCGGTTCCCGCCGGGATGCCCCCGGGCCGGTACCTGAGGAAAGGGCCGCCAGATACTCCGCCAGAAACGAAGCCGCGTCGGGGCGGTTTCCATCAACATACATTCCGCCGGCGCGGACCGCTATTTCCCGTAAAAAATCACTTTGGCGAAAACTGGTTATGGTTTTGCCCGCATCATCCTGCATGAATCCCGAGGCATCTTCCCGGGGCACCGGCCCCCCTTCGTCCGTACCCATCCCCAAAACACAGAGGGTGATCCCCGCCTCCCGGACCCGGTCCGCCGCCGCCTGAAGGTTTCCGGTAAAGGTTTCCCCATCGGAAAAAAGGACAATGGCCCGCCTGCCAGGAAACGCCTCCTGAAAGGCGCCGAGGGCGGCATCGACAAGGGCTTCGAGGTTGGTGCCTTTGCCGCTTACGGTTCCGCTGCGGAGGCTCTCCAGAAAGCCCGACAGTCCTTCGGTGTCGTAGGTCAGGGGCACCGCCAGCACGCCCCGGCTCCGGCCTATGGCGGCGCCCAAACGGATCCCCCCGGTATGTTTCGTCAAATCCAGTGCTATTGCGGCGCTCCGCTCCAGCCGGGAAGTTTCTTTAGATGCGCCGCTGATTGCGCCGACGCCTGAGTCCCGCACTTCCATGCTGCGGGAAAGATCCAGGGCCAACACCAGATCCAGCCCCCGGCGGTAAACTGTTGTTACACGGCCCCCCCAGCGGGGACCGGCCAGGGCGATGATCATGCAGGCCAGAAATAAATAAAAACAAAGGCCGCCGGCAAAACACCGGAAGCGGAATTCCGAAAAACTTATCTTACCAAAGATTTTATTTTTTGATGATTTTGATGAATTGGAACGGGACCGGGCAAAAAGAAATTCCGCCTGGGAAAGATTTTTACGGTGGAAAAGATCCAGAATCAGGAAGGGGATCAGGGCAAACAAAATAACCAGGACAAAGGGCTTGTCGAAATAGGAAGCGTTCATAACAATGCCCCCAAAACATAGCGGCGGATAAAATAAGAGGCCCCGACAAGAATCAATGCGGTGACAAGGACCGGCGCATGGAAAGGCCGGCTCTTTGTTTGAATGCCTGAACGGCGTATCACCATTTCCTCACTGTCAAGGCGGGCAAAAGCCGCGGCAAAGGCGTCGGCCTGGGGGGCGGAAATAAGGGTTCCCCCGCCCCTCTGGGCAAGGGCCCGTAAATTTTCACTGTCGAAGCGGGAATCAAAGGTTCCGGTCCGGCGGCGGCGGGTTACCGGGTCTACATAGTCGATGGACACTTCTCCGCTGCTTCCCACGGCGATGATCCAAAAGGAGATGCCCAGGTCCGGCAGCAGGGCGGCGGCGGTTTCAGGGTGAACGTTACCGGCGTTATTCTCCCCGTCGGTTATCAGCACCAGCGCCCGGCGGGGGGCGGAGGAATCCCGAAGATGCAGGGCGGCGGTGGCGATACCCATGCCCAGGGCAGTGCCGTCCCCCAGTTCGCCTATCCGGAGCGTTTCAAGGCGGGTATAGAGGGCCTCCCGGTCTACGGTAGGGGGAAGGAGCAGGGCGGCATCGGAACCCAGCGCCGCAAGGCCGATGGCATCCGGCGGACGTTTTTCGGCAAAGTCCCGGATCAGGCTCCGGGACAGATCAAAACGGCTCTGGCCGTCCATATCAAGACCCGCCATGCTGGGGCTTATGTCCATCACAAAAAGAATATCCGCGCCCCGGCTTAACCAGAGCGTTTCGGTAAAGGTAAAGCGGGGGCCTGCGGCGGCGACAAAAAAAAGAAAAACCCCCAGAAGCTCCAGCGTTTGCAGAATTTTGATGATGGCGCCCAATCCCGCCGGAGCCTTGAAAGAAATTCCCCCCGGCGGCCCCAGGGGTATTTCCAGGGTGAAAATACTTTTGAAAAAACGGGAACCTAAAATAAGCACGGGAATAAAGAGAAAGGCAAACAAAATAAAAAGGGGCCGTTCAAAACTCATGCCGGACCTTCCGTTAAAGCCCTTAGCGGTTCTTTCAATTCATCTCTTAAATCATCAAGAAAAAGATGGGCGTCATCAAGAATGGCAATCAATTCATTTTGCCCTATGTTTACACCGCTGAAACGCAGCGTGTCGGAACGGCGCAGAAGGGCAGAAAGTTCAGGGGTTACCGGGAGAAATTCTTTGGCGGTCCAGGCATGGCAGTCGATCTTGTAGAACAGGCTGATGAATTTTCTCATTTCGAAGGAAAAACGGGCCAGAATTTTTTCTGCGGGCCGGGGGTCTACGACCTCGGACCTCCGGTCCGTGGTTTGTTCCTTTGCAGCGGCGGCGCGAAGCCGTTTGAGGGTGCTTTCCATAACCCTGAGCAGGTAAAGCCGCCTGAGTTTTTCCCAAAACCGCACCAGATATTTTCGGCCCCCGAGTCCGCCGCCTATCGCTAAAAACAGAACAAGGATGATAAGGCCCAGGCTTCCGTAAATGAGCAGAGAGGTGCCAGGCGCCGCCAGCACCGCCGCCGGTTCAGCCAGGATCATTGAACCGGGGTTGAGAATGGAGGCGATGGAAATTTCCAGCCCCGTAATCTGCCGCCCCGGAGAAATCTCCAGCGGCGGCAAGATGATACGGCCCGGAACATAGGCGGTAAAATCGATCAGGAGGCGGGTTAAGCCGTCCCGGCGCTCCAGCTCTATGCGGCGGATTAAAAGATCTTTTGAACCGGAAAAACTCTCCGGCGGCTCCGTAACAAAAGGAAGGGCGTCCATAAAAGACGGCCCCAGCGGCGCCACAAGACGGCCCCGGTCCCCCACAAAAACCGTCTGGGGAATCAGGTAGGGAAGAGCCCTCCGGTTATCCTGGGAAAAAATCCCGCCGGGCAGGAAAAGAAAAACTATCAGCATAAAAAGAATCTTCATGCGGGCCTTCCGCCGGGCGGGCCGCCTGTGTTTCGTAACATTCGCCGGGGTGTTTTCCGGCCCGCAAAAAAACGCATCAGTACGGCGGCGGCATCATCGGCGGTGGACAGTTCCAGACAGCCAGCGCCGGAATGTCTGCAGATGGCCTCCCACAGACCGGCCCGCTCCGTTTGCCATGCAGTCCAGCCGGATCGGAAGGAATCAAAACCGGTGGGGGCGGAAACTTTAACGCCGGTTTCGGGATCAACAAAAGAGAACAGGCCCATGGAAGGCATCTCCGTTTCCAGGGGGTCCCGGATCCGGAGGGCGATGACATCGTGGTTCCGGGCCAAATCGCCCAATTCCATTTCCCAGTTAAGGCTTTGAAAATCGGAAATCAACACCACGAGGCTCCGCCGTTTCAAAAGACGGCCCGCCCCCACCAGGGCCTTTCCCAACTCGCTGCCCTTCCCGGCATTTTTTACCCGCAGCGCCCCGGAGATAAGGGCCATCACATGGGAGCGGCCTTTTTTTGGGGGGAAAATCCGGGTGATTTCCCTGTCGAAAAACACACCCCCCACCCGCTGCCCCGCCCGTTCGGCGGAAAAAGCCACCAGCGCCGCCGCCAGCAGCGCCTGATCGTAACGGCTCACGGCGGACAAGGATTGTCCGGCGGACAAGCGCTGCCCGGCCTGTGTTTCATTTTTTCCCGCGCCGGTATGCATCGATGCCGAACAATCCAGCACGATGGCCGCGGTAAGCTCCCGCTCCTCCCGGTACATTTTCACATAAGGCGTCCCGAAACGGGCGCTGACATTCCAGTCAATAGAACGGATATCATCACCCTGTTCGTAATGGCGGACCTCGTCAAACTCTATCCCCTGGCCTTTGAAAATCGAACGGTAATTCCCCGCCAGAAGATCCTCCGCCAGAACTCCGGCCACCAGGGGAAAGGTGCTGATTTTTTGTAAAAGCTCGTGCCGGTCCATTTTATCGCAGCCTGTTTTACGGCGCGGGAACGTAGGCCAGGATTCGGGAAATCACCGTATCGGGATTAAGGCCCTCCGCCTCCGCCTCGTAGGAAAGGACGATCCGGTGCCGCAGAACCGGCAGGGCCGCATCTTTAACATCGGCGGGGCTGACGAAAGAACGGCCGTCAAAAAGGGCCCGGATCCTGGCGCAGCGGTACAGGGCCAAAGAAGCCCGGGGAGAAGCCCCGAAGGATATGTACCGGTAGGGCCCCTCGCGCCCGGCCTTACCCGCCGTATCGCCGGGCCTGGCCGCCGGCGGCCGGGAAGCCGCCGCCAGGGAAACCATATACCGGGCGATCTGCTCATCCACATGGATTACGTCCGCCGCCGCCCGGAGGGACATCAGGGCCGGCTCATCCAGAACCGTTTTCAGGGGCGGCGTTTTTTCCCGCCCGGCCCGTCCGCCGGACAAAGCCAGAGGTGCCACGGCACCCGAAACAAAGTCCAGGACCTTCACTTCCTCATCCAGCGAAGGATAGGGAACGATAAGCTTCATCAAAAAACGATCCAACTGCGCCTCGGGCAGTGCATAGGTCCCCTCATGCTCGATGGGGTTTTGGGTGGCCAGCACAAAAAAAGGGTTCGGCAGGGCCAGCGTTTCGTCCCCTATGGTAACCTGCCCTTCCTCCATGGCCTCCAGCAGGGCCGACTGGACTTTAGCCGGCGCCCGGTTAATTTCGTCCGCCAGAATGACATTGGCAAAAACCGGCCCCCGGCGTATCTTGAAAATCCCCGCCCCCTGTTCCCACACCAAAGTGCCCGTCAGGTCCGCCGGCAGCAGGTCCGGGGTAAACTGAATCCGCTTAAAATGCAGCCCCGTAATTTCCGCCAGCGCCTTTACCGCCCGGGTTTTCGCCAGCCCCGGCACCCCTTCCAGGAGGATATGCCCCCCGGCAATCAAGGCCATAAGAAGCCCATCGATCATTTCAGCCTGGCCGACAATTCGTTTCGCCAGCTCCCTCCGGGCCTTTTCCAGTAATTCCGCCGCTTCCGTTGTCTGTTCCATTAAGCTAAGCTCCCACCATCCCAAAGACTTTTCATATCGATAACAAGCCCCGGCAAGGCCGCCGGCAGGGGTTTCCCCCTGGTGTTTCGAGTATAGGGTAAAAAAGGGCGGCCGGGCAAGCTGCAAAACTGTTGGCTTCGGACTTTAGTCCGCGCCTTCGAAGGTTCGAATCCTCCACTCCCCAATTCTTTACGTAGTAAGGAATTACGTAATTTCTACCGGATGAACCGGCGATATTACTCCAAATCATCTTTAAGAAAGAATCTTTAGAGACTTTCAAAGAGAGGAGTTATGTGCCGGTTTTATCTTTTTACAAGCAAGAGCGGAAAGTATTACGCTCAGATTATGGACCCCCAAACGGGGACGGTCGTAGTTACCCGGTCAACCCGGACAAAAAACAGGGACGAAGCGGCAATCATAGCCGGGGAATGGCTTATCCGTGGCTTACATGAAGCAATTGAAAAATTGAATGAGCAGCTTGTCAAAGAAAACCGGGCAAATTGTACTTATGGCTCTTACTTGCCCGTCTCTCATCACCATGCTACTCTAAACATAAGGAGATAAGGAGGGGATAGTTGTCAAAATTCATCACAAACCAGCATGAATTGCTCTCTGATCTCCTCAACATCTACATCCCTGCATCCAAAAACCTTGATTTTTTAGTCGGGTATTTCTATTTTTCCGGCCTCCTAAGCATTTACCAGTCCATAGGCGATAAAAAGTTGCGCATTCTGGTCGGAATGGACGCCGATGTCGATGTCCATAACTGCGTCCACGAATCGGCCTTGGCCGAAGGCGAGCGTACCCCGACAACCATGTCAAAATTGAAGGGCCGTCATGCCTACTATGAAAGCCTTAAAAAAATAATCAGCAAGGCCGATAGTCTTGACACCCAAAAGCACGAACAGGCTTTCCTCTTTTTCATTGAAAAAGTTCGCAACGGAACCCTGGAAGTCAGGAAAACAAAAAACCCGAACCACGCCAAAATGTACATCTTTACCAGCGATGAAGAGCATTCCATGGGCGGCCATGAGCCGGGCCGTGTTTTGGTGGGTTCAAGCAATCTTTCATTTCAGGGCTTGCAGGGCCGTACTGAAATTAACGTAAAACTTGGCGGCCCGGATTCTGCAGACTATGAAGATGCGGAAAAAATATTCACCGAGCTATGGGAAGAAGGGACGCCCCTTGTTGATGAAAGCAGTAAGGCTGATTTCTTTGAACAGGTCATTAATAAAACGTGGATCGGACATACCTGGCTGGAAAAATACCCCTCTCCCTATTTAATGTATGTCCGGGTATTATACGAATATTTCAAAGTTACCAACGAGGAAATAAAGACCCCCGCCGGACTTACCCATAATAACGATACCCAATACATGAACCTTGCCTATCAGACCGACGCTATTCGGGATGCCCTTGCGATGCTCAAACGGCATTCCGGCTGTATTGTTGCCGATGTAGTCGGTCTTGGCAAAAGTATCATTGCCTCTGCCGTAGCCGCCAATTTAGACATGAAGGTAGTGATTATTTGCCCCCCGCACCTGAAAGCCCAATGGGAAGATTTCGCCTATGATTTTGGTCTGCGGCAAGTTCGTATCTACACCCCCGGTAAGCTGGAGGATGCGCTCGCACAGAATACCAGCCCTGAACAAAAACTGATAATCGTCGATGAAGCCCATCGCTACCGGAACGAAAATACAGAACAATACGGACTATTACATAAAATATGTACCGGTAATAAAATACTGTTGTTATCGGCAACCCCGTTTAATAACAGACCAGAAGATATTTTTTCTCTTATTAAATTGTTTCAAATCCCCTCCCATTCAACCATTCAGAGTGTTAATAACCTGGGGGCCAGAATGGAGAGTCTGATTGCTGAATATCGCAGTTTAAAACGTGAACAGTCAAAAGGCATGAGTGAAGCCGAATTTAAATCACAGGCTAAGGCAATATCATCGGAAATAAGAAATATATTGCAGCCGGTCCTCATTCGCCGTACCAGAGTAGATTTACAAAAGCTCGATAGTTACCGTTCTGACCTTGAAAAGCAGAATATTGTCTTTTCCGATATTAAGCCCCCCGAGGAACAACAGTACGACCTGGGCAATATGTCCCAATTATATATTGATACCCTTGAACATCTCTCTGGTTCAGAGGCAAGCCAAGGAACCGATTCGGTTCCAGTTCAAGTATTTTCAGGCGCACGGTATCAGCCATTAATCTATCTTAAAGACGATAAAAAAATCATCGAAAAGTACCGTAAGGTATTCGGTGACATTAACTTTCAGGCAGGCCAGCGGAACATGGCTACCTTTATGCGGCAGTTGTTGGTTCGCCGGTTTGAAAGCTCGGTCTACAGTTTCAAGAAAACGCTGCATAATATCATCAGTTCTATGACCAATATTGAACGGTGGTACAAAGAGTATCAAAAGGTTCCCATATTCAAAAAAGGTCAAATGCCCGACTTTGAATCATTGAATAACGACATTCAGGAAGAATTGGATAATGCTCTATTCCCGGAAGATTTTGAGGAAATCCTTACCGGTAAGCTGTCTAAAGAAATTGAAAAGGGCCTTGTGTTCGTCAATGCCGATGAATTGACCTCTTCCTTTATTACCGATATGGAAAGCGATATAGCCCTGTTTACTTCCATACTTAATACATGGGAATCTGTTGAATTTAACCATGATCCAAAGCTTAAAGGCATACTCGAAAAAATAAATCAGTCCATTAAGAAGGATGCAAAAAGGAAAATCATCATTTTTTCTGAATTCAAGGACACGGTAGATTATCTTGAAAAGGAATTCCAAAAAAGCAGTATTCGGGTAATACGCTATACGTCCGATACCACTAACCGCAGAAAAGAGATAAAAGAAAACTTCGATGCGGGATACAAAAGCGAACATCAGAAAAATGATTACGATGTATTGGTTGCCACCGATGCTATTTCCGAAGGTTTCAGTTTGCACCGGGCGGGAACTATTTATAATTATGATATACCCTATAATCCTACCCGTGTCATTCAGCGGGTAGGGCGTATTAATCGTATCAACAAAAAAGTGTTTGAATCGCTGAATATCTATAACTTTTTTCCCAGCGCAACCGGAGAGGCATTAAGCCGCACAAAAAGCATATCAACCTTCAAAATGCTTTTAATACAAACCATATTCGGTTCGGATACCAAGATACTCACCGATGAAGAAATTACCGATGGTTATTTTACCGATGAATACTTAAAGGCAAAGGAAGAAACAGAAGCACCGTCATGGGATGTGGACTACCGTAATGAGCTGAATAAATTGGAGCGAGAGGACCGGGACACCATAAAAGCCGCGCAGGAACTCCCCCAACGCTGCCGAACAGGACGTAAATCAATTACTGGTAAGACAAACGACCAAATGCTCTTTGAAGGAGCCGAAGACAGGGGCGTTCTCCTGTTTTCAGAGAAAGGGGATTCGTACCGTTTTTGCTTTGCCAATGAAAATGGCAGGGGAACGATTTTACCCCCCTATGCCGGACTGGCATTGTTTAAGGCCGGAACAGAGGAAAAGCCGCTGCAGGTTACCGACGGCTTTTATCTCATGTATCAGACAGCCAAATCCCAAAGCGGCATATCCACCGAAAAGACAACCCGTTCAAAGAACATTATGGCCCTAGACCAGAATATTCTCTATATCTTAAAGATTCTTGCTGCACAAACAGGGAATGACGAAAACAAGGAGTACCTTGGCAAATTGCGCCGGGTTATCAATGAACTGGATTCATTGCCGGCTTTTTATATCAAGGCACTATTGGACATTGATATCAAGGAACCAGAAAAATCCGTTGTTGAATATAAACAGATAGTGGACGATGAATACCTCAACTCGATTATCGAGAAGGATAACCAGATATTGAACGAGACTGAAACAATCCTTCTGGCGGAGCAATTTATATGATGGATATTACACAGAAATATAACCGTGAAATATTTCTATCATTCCTTCAGGATAATTTCCTCCCCGATGATTTTGAGCCAAATAAAGAAAATGTCTATATAAACAAAAAGAATGCCGTTATTGCCGATGCCGTTAAGCTTGGCGTATGTCATTCACTTGATATAAGCATTTATGAGTTTAAACATCATAGCAGGAATGATCCCAGGGTAACCCTGTCCCGTGAATCCTTTAGCATACTCAAAAACAGCGATACCGTCTCAAACGCCCTGGCGGTCTTTTATAATGAAGATTCATCCCAATGGCGGCTTTCCCTTATTACCAGCGACTATACGGTAAACGAAAAGCAAAACCGTGCGGAGCGCAGTTTCTCCAATCCACGGCGCTATTCTTACCTATTGGGGGAAGGGTGCAAACGGCATACACCGGAATCGGTTCTCTTTACCAAAGGCAAAATAAAATCCATAGATGATCTTGTTGGGCGTTTTGCGATTGATGTTGTTACAAAAAAATTCTACAGCGAATTATTCAATTGGTATGATACGTTTGCAATGCCCCTGGTGAAATTTCCCGAAGGGAATGGCGCAAAAGTTACCCTGACCCAGACCGATAATAACTTACACCTCATACGGTTCATTACCCGCCTTATCTTCGTTTGGTTTATCAAGCAAAAAGATTTAATTCCCCTATGGATATTCCAAAAAGATGATGTGGACGGTGTATTGAACAATTTTGATCCATACAGTAACAAAAAGGGTAATTACTATAATGGCATTATTCAAAACTTATTTTTTGCTACCCTCAATAGGGCAACCCTGGAACGAAAATTTACCGATGATGATCGCAGCAAGCATTACGGCATAAAAACATTGTACCGTGACCACACCGATGCCCCAATGTTCGCAATATCAAAAAAGGAATTTATCAAAAAGTTTGAAAAAGTCCCCTTCCTGAATGGCGGCCTGTTTGAATGTCTTGATCGCAGGGATGGGGACGAACGGCAAGAATATCATGACGGCTTTAGCCGTGAAAGCAAACGGAGCGCCTTTGTACCCAACTGCCTTTTCTGGGGCTCCAGGGACGGAACACAGGAAGGCATCATTGAACTTTTTAACCGGTATAACTTTACCGTGGAAGAAAATACCCCCCAGGATGTTGATATAGCCCTTGACCCGGAGCTTTTGGGTAAGGTTTTTGAAAATCTTTTAGGAACCTTCAACCCCGAAACACAGGAAACCGCCCGGAATGAATCCGGTTCATTCTATACCCCCCGCGAAATAGTCGATTATATGGTGGACACATCCCTAAAGGCATATTTGAAGGATAAACTTTCATCGGGCAAAACAACCGCCGATATTGAACCGAAACTTGAAACCCTATTCTCCTATAAAGACGAGGTTCCCGATCTTACTGAACATCAGATAACAACAATCATAGAGGCAATCAATAACTGCAAGATCATTGATCCCGCCTGTGGTTCCGGCGCCTTCCCCATGGGCATATTGCACAAGCTTGTCTATATTTTGGGGAAACTTGACCCCGACAATAGCCAATGGCGGGAACTACAGCGAAAGAACGCCCTGCAGCAGATGGACGAAGCGTTACATATTATTGACAAACAGGAACGGGAACAGCACCTAAGGGAAATTGATGATATATTTGAATCCAATGCAAGCGATTATGGGCGGAAGCTGTACCTCATAGAGAATTGTCTTTTTGGCGTGGACATTCAGCCGATTGCCATTCAAATTACCAAGCTGCGTTTCTTTATATCCCTTATCGTTGACCAGAAAACAACCGGCGCAAAGGAAGATAACTACGGGATTCTCCCCCTGCCTAACCTTGAAACGAAATTTGTAGCCGCAAATACCTTAATCGGGGTAAAAAAGAAAGATGATGCTATGGCATTGTTTGAAAATCCTGATATAGAAAAGTTACAGACCGAATTGCTTGAGATACGGCATAAGCATTTCAGCGCAAAGACGGCAAAACAGAAGATAAGTTTGCGGGAAAAAGATAGAGAAGTATGCGCCCGGCTTGCCCGGCTTTTGGAAGAACAGCATTATTATACCAATGAGGATGCTATTCAGATGGCGGATTGGGATCCGTATAACCAGAACCGGCATTCGGACTTCTTTGACCCCTACTGGATGTTTGGGATACGGGATGGGTTTGATGTGGTGATTGGGAATCCGCCGTATGGGGCAGATATTGATGATTATGTAAAGTTATTTGAGGATCTTTATCCTGAAACATCTCATGGATTTAAAGATATTTACAAATATTTTTTCGAAAAATGTCTGTCGTTATTGAGTAAACATGGCTGCTTATCATTTATTACGCCGAATACGTTCTTGCGACAACCGCGATACGGAGATTTAAGGCGTTTATTATTAAAGTATAATATCCGTTTGCTAGTTGATTTAGGTGAGCATATTTTTGAAGCCGTTGTTCCTACTGCAATTACGCTAGTTTCTCGTATAAAAGATAAGGATGTCTATTTTGCTGACTTGACAAAGTCTTTAGATGCAAAAAGTGCTTTAAAAGATATTAGTTTTAATTCTATTGAACAAAGTTCTTATGAAGATACGCCTAACAACATATTTATAAAGGATATTCGAAAGAAAAAAGATAATGAAGTCTTATTAAATGAAATACTAGAAATGAAAGATGCAGGAATTAATTATCAGAGAGTGGATGTCGGATTAGCCGATAAGGGTAATTCTGATTTAAGTAAAAGACTATTATATGAAGGAAAACGTGAGCAAACCATTGATATAGAGTATTGGAAAGGTGTAGATATCAATAGCTATTTTATTGCCAAGCATACACAACGCTATGTTAGACCAAATACCAAATTAAAGCAAAATGAGCGCGTCATATTAAATCGTGATTATTTCCATGTTTTTCCAAAACTTCTATGGAGACAAACTGCTCCACATCCGATAGCAACGATTGATGAAAAAGGCATTTGGTTTGGAAGAAGTATACAAGCAGGAGTTATAAAAGAGGAATATAAAAAATTGATTTCCTATAAATATCTATGTGCATTATTAAACTCTAAATACTTGCGATTTTTGTATGAGAATACAGTTAAAGAGGAAGGACGTGTGTTTCCGCAGGTTAAACTCGAAAAAATAAAATCTTTGCCAATTGTTTTGTCGAAAAATCAGCAACCCCTTATTGCCCTTGTTGATAAAATCATTGCCGCCAAAATCGAAGACCAAAAAGTCGATACGTCAGTATTGGAGGAGAAGATTGATAAGTTGGTCTATGAGTTGTATAGATTGACGGCTGAGGAGATCGAGGTGGTGGAGGGGAAAAATGTTTAACAAAGGTTCAGAATGGCGCAAATGGGATTTACATATTCACACTCCTGAATCAGGAATGTCAAATAATTTTGGAGGTAATTGGGATGAATATGTAAAGGTATTATTTCAAACAGCAATTGAAAATGATGTCGCCGTCCTTGGTATTACAGATTATTTCACTATTGATGGATACAAAAAAATAAAAAACGATTATCTCAACAATGAAACTAAATTACATGATTTGTTTGATGAAAATGAAATAATTAAGATAAAAAATATCCGTCTCTTTCCAAACATTGAATTTAGATTAAAAACTATCATAGGAACAAGTCGAGTTAATTACCACATTATTTTTTCCGATGAAGTATCTATAAACGATATCGAAGAAAACTTTTTACATGATATAGAATTTACATATGAACATTATCCATTTGAACCAACCAATAAATCGAAACTTAAAAGAAATAATTTAATTGAATTAGGAGCTAAGCTCAAAAAAGAACAGCCAACATTTACCAAATCAAATTTTGAGGTTGGATGTCAAACTGCTGTTGTCGATGATGAACAAATTAGGAAAATATTGTTAACTAAGAAAAATAAGTTTAATGATAAATATATCATTGCTATTCCTGTTGACGAAGATTTATCTGATATAAGTTGGAAAGGTCAGGATCACAATGTTAGAAAGAATTATTTACAACTAGCTAATGCTTTCTTTGCAACTAATCAAAAAACTATTGATTTTGGATTAGGGAAAAAGCATACAAGTGAAAAGAAGTTTCTTGAAGAATTCAAAAGTCTAAAACCATGTCTATGTGGTTGCGATGCACATTCATGTGATGAAATTAAAGAATGGCTTGGAAAACATATATTAATACCCAATGCATCTAATTCATCAAAAAATGATATTGAAAAGAAGATTACATGGATAAAGGCAGATACAACTTTTAAAGGTTTTATGCAAATATTATATGAACCAAAAGAAAGAGTTTTTATAGGCAAGAAACCTCCAACCTCTAATAAAGATAATTATTTATCAAGCATAAATGTTCCTGGGACGTATTGGTTTCCTGATTTTGAAATGCCTCTGAATAAGGGTCTTATTAGTATAATTGGACCACGTGGCTCAGGCAAAACAGCATTATTGGATTTAATCTCCATAGGATTAAATTCTTACGAAGGGAGTGATGCTAGTTTTATAGCAAAGGCCGACAACTTAATCAGTAAGTTAAACATTAGATCAAAATTTAATGATGGCAATGAAATATTAGATGTTGATTTTAGAGATAATTGGGTTAGCGATTTGCCTTCTGCAAGATATTTATCACAGCAATTTGTTGAAAAATTGTGTTCTTCAAATGGTGCAGGAAAAAGATTAATTACTGAGATTGAAAATTTCATATTTTATGAATTAGAAGAATTTCAAAGAAAAGGTACTGCCAACTTTACGGATTTGCGAAATGATATTTGTTTGGAATATGAAAATGAAATTACTGAGTTAATTGGTGAAATTGAGTTATGTAGCAATGAAGTTACTCGAATTTCCGATTTAAAAAACTCAGTACCATTAAAAAATGGTGAGATTGATGCGTTGGAAAAAGAAATTAAGGCTATAATATTGCCCAAAATAGATAATGAAGAAAAATACAAAACAACCATTAAGCAAAATGAATTTACCATCGAAAGCCAGAGATTAACTGTTCGATTGAAGGATATCAAGGCGAAAATAGATCTGCTGGATGAATTACATCGTTCAATCAGTCAGCAAAATCAAAATCTTTTTGAAAAAGGAAATGAATTTATAAATAGGCTGTCTCCATTCAATTTGACCGAAGAAGAAAAATCATTATTTTTAGTGTCATATTCAAATAATGTCTTTGATATATTATCTAAAAGAAAAGAAAAATTGGTTATAGAATATAACCAAAAATTAGGAAATACTGAAAAACCAGAGGAAAAAACTTATTATTGGTATAAAAAGGAATTAGAAAATATTGTTAAGGGGTTGGAAAATATTTCAATGGATGAAAGAAAATACATTACTTTAAATAAGCAGATACAAGAAAAGTCTCTTAAGAAACAAAACATTAAGGATGAAATAGATAAAATCAATAAACTTGATATTAGTTATCAACAAAACAAGCGATTGGAAAAATACAAAAAGGTATTTGAATCTATAAGCAAAGAGTGTCTAGCTTTATCTGAATTATATAGCCCATTGGAAAAGAGTCTCAAAACAACCTATGATGAAGATATTCCGCTGTCATTTTATATACGGATTAATGTTAATCTAAAGGATTGGATTGACCGGGGAAATGAAATAATAGATTCAAGAAATAAAACTAAATTAAAAGATGACGGAGGGCTATATGAAGTTGCAAAAAAGTATTTATATGATTCATGGAAATCAGGAAACCCGGATGAAATATTGATTAAAATGAAAGAATTTATTGATAAATATATTACGCATGAAATACGAAAATTATTAGGTACGGGCTATACTACAAATGATTTGGCAAAATGGCTATTTTCAACAAGTCATATAACTATTGATTATGATATAAAGTATGAAGGTGTATCTATTGAAAAATTGTCTCCAGGTACAAGAGGCATCGTTTTAATGATACTATTTTTAAAAGTTGATCGCAATGATATTAGACCTTTGCTAATTGATCAGCCTGAAGACAATTTAGATCCCGCATCGGTTTATGAAAAACTCGTGCCATATTTTATCGAGGCAAGAAAAAGAAGGCAAATAATTATGGTAACTCATAACCCAAATCTAGTAGTTGGTGCAGATTCTGATCAAATTATTGTGGCAAATTCAACAAAAAAGGATGATGATAAATTACCAGTGTTTTCATATATTGCTGGGGGGTTAGAAAATAAACTGATAATTGAAAAAGTTTGCTCAATATTAGAAGGCGGTGTTTCCGCTTTTGAACTTCGCAAAAAAAGATACTTTAAAAATTGATTGAGGAGCAAAAGCAATGGCCGCCCCAACCGTCCTCAACACAAGGAGACCCAATGCTGCTAAATACTGACGAATATATAAAAATCATCAATGAAAGCGTCTGGGAAAATAAATTTATCGAAAATCTATCGAGAGACATTAAACGAGATTACCCGGATTCTACCGGATATTCGGTACGAAACTTGAAGTATATGGCAAAATTTGCCCAAATTTACCTGGATGAAATACTAATTGTGCAACGGGGCGTTGCACAATTGCCGTGGAGACGTAAATGTCTAAAATCACAATAGAAAATGCAGAAATCGCGGTAACGCCGCTTACCACACTCGTTTCGCAAATTAAAGCTCTGATGACACAGGCGCGGGCCGCTGTAGCACAAGAGGTCAACGC